>NZ_JBHZEJ010000104.1:0-20835 GCF_042756365.1 Streptomyces sp. NPDC059092 | reverse complement strand
GGACCCGCCACGAAGCCCGCGACCTGGAGCGGCCGGGAGACCGCCCAGTTCTTGGGGACGAGTTCACCGAGCCGCACACCGCGTCGGACCGACCGCCGGCTACGGGGCGTGTACGGGTGAGGGCGTCCGGCCGGAGCGGAACTCCAGCACGGTGGCGCCGCCCGGCAGCCGGTCGGACGCGCCCGGGGTGAGCCCGGCCCGTCCGGCGAGCCGGGCGTACTCCGCCACCGAACGCTTCCGGCCGCCCAGGAGGACCAGCATGCGCAGATCGTGCGAGGTCACCCGGCGGGTCTCGGCCAGGTCTCCGGCGGTCTCCGGCGTGCCGGGCGCCGGCTCGTCCGGGAGCACCCGCTCGGCGATCAGTACGCGGCCACCGTCGGGGAGGGCGGCGGCGCAGGTCCGCAGGATCCGTACGGCGCTCTCGTCGTCCCAGTCGGCCAGGACACGGGAGAGGAGGTACGCGTCCGCACCGGCCGGGAGGTGGTCGAACATGTCGTGGACCGCCGCGTCCGCCCGGTCGCCGAGGCCGTGCGCGGCGAGGTGGCGGCGCGCCTCGGCGACGGACCCGGCCTGGTCGGCCACCGTTCCGCGCAGGTGGGGGTGGGCTTCGAGGATCTCCCTGAGCAGGGCGCCGGTGCCTCCGCCCACATCGACGACATGCCGGACGCCCGACCAGTCGTACCCGGTGCCGATGCCCCGGGTGGACTGGGAGACCTGGGCCATCAGCCGGTCGAACGACTCGGTCCTGGCGGGCGAAGCGCCCAGGTCGGCCCAGAACGGGGCACCGTGGACCTTCTCGTGGACGGGGGTTCCCGAGCGGACCGCGTCCACCAGGTACGGGAAGGTCGTGTCGAGCCGGCCGGCCACCTCGTCGGCGTCCAGCCACTGCCGCAGATTGGCCGGGTGGCCGGAGAGGAGTTCCCCGGCCAGTTCGGTGAGCGCGTAGGTGCCGGGTTCCGGCTCGGCGAAGATGTCCCGGCAGGTGAGGAAGCGCAGCAGCCGGGCGAGGGCCGGTGCGTCGGCGCCGGCCGCCTCGGCCAGGTCGGGCAGCCGGGTGTGTCCGGCGGCGATGTGGTCGGCGAGCCGGAGGGTGGCCGCCGCCCGTACGGCGAACGGGGTGACGATGTCGGCGATCTCGGCGAGGCCGCGGGACGGCTCCGGGCCGTCGGGCCGGATCGGGTCCGAGGGGGACGCGGTGGTCATGTACTCCTCCAGGGAGACGTCGCGGTGGCGGAGGCCGGGCAGGTGCAGGGCGTGACGGTGGTCCGGGTGGACGGTCCGCGCGGTGGCGGCCCGGCCGGCAACAGGCCGCCCGGCGACGGGCCTTCCGGCAGCCCTTCGCCGAGAGGTCCGGCGGCGTGCTCCTCCCCCGGCGCCGGCGGCGGGCACGGGCCGGACTCGCCGAGTTCGGCGAGCAGCGCGGCGGCCCGGCGCCGGGTGCGGCAGCGGTGGACGGGGGTGCCGGTGCGCCGCAGGACGTCATGGATGACGAGCAGGTCCCTCCGCCGGAAGAGCAGTGCCTTGCGGAGCAGCGCGGTCAGGCTGAGCACCGGGGGGTCACCGGAGTCCCGGAGCCGGCGCGGCACGTACTCCGCCGCGCGCGCCGGGCCCGGCCGTCGCCGCCTCTGCCCCTGTCCCTGTCCCTGTCCCTGTCCCTGTCCCTGTCCCTGTCTCTGTCCCTGCCCCTGTCTCTGTCCCTGTCTCTGTCCCTGCCCCTGCTCCTGTCCGCCGTGCGGTGGCGCCTCTCGGGCCTCCGCTCCGTGGGCCGTACGCCGCAGGCGCAGGCTGCGCCGTACGAGTGCCGCCGCGCACAGCAGCGGGTGGCGGTCGAGGAGGACGACGAGATCCGCGGCGCGGGCGCGTGGTTCGGCGCTGCCGGCGTAGTTGCCGTCGGCGATCCACCGTGGGAGGGCGCACAGGGCGCGGACCCGGTGGTCCCACTCCTCCTCCGCCGGGCGGGACCAGCCCGGGGACCAGTAGAGGTCGTCGAGGTGGTAGAGCGGCAGGGCGGTCGTGTCGGCGAGCCGGTGGCAGAAGGCGGTCTTGCCGCTGCCGGGGCTGCCGAGGACGACGATCCGCCGGAGCGGCCGTCCGCGCGGCGCGTCACAGGACGGGGATGCCATGGAGCTTCCCGAACCGGTCGGCGTCCTCGGCGGTGTTGACCAGTGGCTCGCCCTTGATGTTGAGGCTGGTGTTGAGCAGCATCGGACAGCCGGTCTCCTCGTGGAAGCGCCGCAGCAGGCTGTGGAGGAACGGGTTCTGCCGGGCGTTGACGGTCTGGACCCGGCTGGTGCCGTCGACATGGCAGACCGCCAGGTGGGCCTCGGGTTCGCGGGCGTTCGCGACGAACTGCATGTACGGGCTGGTCGGTACGGGCAGGTCGAAGCAGGCGTGGGCGTGTTCCTCCAGGACGATGGGGGCGAACGGCCGGAAGGGCTCGCGGCGTTTGATCTCGTTCACCCGGCGCTTGGCGGTGGGCGGGCGGGGGTCGGCGAGGAGGCTGCGGTTGCCGAGCGCGCGGGGCCCGAACTCGGCCCTGCCGTGGGCCACGGCCAGGACCTCGCCCCGGATGAGCCGCTTGAGGGCGTCCTCCACATCCGGTTCCCTGCCGATGTCGTGGCCGAGGTACGGTCCTGGCCACCGGATGTGCCGGCCGAGGTGGGCGAGGGCCGAGCCGACCGAGCTGCCCGCGTCGCCGGGGCTGGGCATGATCCAGATGGTGTCGAAGAGTCCGGAGCGGGCGAGGCGGGCGTTGTAGGCGCAGTTGAGCGCGACCCCGCCGGAGAAGACGAGGTTGCGGGAGCCGGTCTCCCGGGCCGCCCAGGCGAACAACCCGTCGAGCAGCCGTTCGGTCACCTCCTGGGCGCTCGCGGCGAGCGTGGCCGGGTCGTTCAGTTCGGGTCGCCAGTCGGCGATGCCGCGGTGCACCGATCGGGTGAGGCGGAAGTCCGGCCAGTCGGCCCGTTCGACGAAGTCCTGCCACATCACGTCGGCGAGGTCCGGCGTCCCGTAGGCCGCCAGGCCCATCATGATGTACTCCTCCTCGTTGGGCTTGAAGCCCGCGCGCTGGGTGAAGGCGGAGTACAACAGGCCGATGCTGTGGGGGTAGTTCACCGTGGCGACCCGGTCGAGGCGGTCGCCGCGGCCGTGCCACAGCGACACGGTGTTCCACTCGCCGATGCCGTCCACGACGACCACGGCGGCCTCCGGCAGGCCCGAGGTGTAGTAGCCGCCGGCCGCGTGCGAGCGGTGGTGGTCGACGATGTGCACGCGCGCTCCGCGCAGTTGGGGGAAGCGTCTCAGATAGGCGCGCAGGCCGACCGGTGCGGTCGCCGCTCCCCACTGCCCGGAGCGGAGCTGCCGGGTGCGTTTGAGGAGGGGGCGTTCGTAGTACACGACGTCGTCGACGCGGTCCAGGTGGGCGAGGGCCGCGGAGAGTGCCCGCGGGGAGAGCGCGGCGTCGTTCTTGCGTCTGCTGTACCGCTCGCAGTGCGAGGCGAAGACGAGTTCGTCGTCGCGGACCGCGGCGACCGCCGCGTCGTGGCTGCGGCAGGACAGGCCGAGGATGTGCGCCATGGTGCGGCACCTCCAGTGGTGCGCGGAGTCGGGGTCGCGGGAACCGTGCGGGCTGGGGCCGGGGGCGGTGTCAGTACGGCCGCTCCCCGTGCCGGGCCGTTTTTCCAGGGGCGGCCGTCACACTGATCGGAGGGTGGGTACGGTCGGCCACCGCGTCCAGCAGCCGGGCGACCCGCTCCATCTCCGGCCGGTCCGCCAGGGACACCCGGAAACAGCCGCGCAGTCCGGGGACGTCGGACAGGGAGCGGATACGGACGCGGTGTGCGGCGAGGTGGTCGCGGGCCGCGTCGGCGGTGGCGGCGCCGGGCGACCAGAACGTGACGAAGTTGGCGCCCGGCTGGAGCGCGCGCCATTCGTGGTGGGTGGACAGGACCCGGTCGGTGAAGTCCTGCCGTACGGCGCGGACGTCCCGCCAGATCTCCCGCCAGCGTGCGCGCTGCGGGGCGAGGCGCTCCAGCAGGGCGACGCCGGGGGCGCCGACGGCGTTCTCGGGGCGGAAGCGGCCGAGGTGTGCGCGGAGGTCCGGGTGGACGAGCAGTGCGGCGACGCGCAGTCCGGCCAGGGCGAACGCCTTGGAGTAGGAGTGCACGACGACGACGTTGGGGAACTCCGCGACGAGCGGTGCGTGGGAGGTGTCGACGAAGTCGCCGTAGGCCTCGTCGATCACGAGCAGGTGGCCCTGCTCCCGGGCGGTCTCGGCGAACCGGCGCATGGTGGACGGGGCGTACAGCAGGCCGCTGGGGCTGCCCGGGTTGGTGACGGCGGCCACGGCCGGCCCGGGGGTGTTCCGCAACGCGTCCAGCAGGGGTCCGGGGTCGGCGGTGGGTGGTGCGCCGGTGACCCCGGGAACGCCGGTCACCTGGACGCGGCGCAGCGCGGCGTAGTGGCGCCAGGCCTCGAAGGCGGGTTCCTGGAGGAGGAGCCGGCCGGCCGGGCGGACGAGGGCGTCGACGACGAGGCCGATGCCGTTGTCCGAGCCCGCCGTGAGCAGGACGTGGCCCGCGTCGAGGCCGTGGTAGGTGCCGACCGCGTCCAGGGCGCGGTCCTGGAAGGGGTAGGCGATGGTCTCCGCCGGCGGTAGCGCGGCCAGTTCGTCGCACACCAGCCGGTCGCTCCACGGGTGCTGGAGTTCGCAGCTCTTGAGGTTGAGTGTGCCGGGTCGGCGCTCGCGGGGCTGCCAGCTCAGGCCGAGGGTCTCCGTACCGAGCGGGAAGCGGAAACCGCCGAGGTCCACGGTGCGGATGGGTCCGGGCACGCCGTGTGCCGGGCCGGTCAACGGGGGGCCCGCTGCGGAATGCGTTCGTGGACGCTGGTGAGCCGGTCCTCCCGGCCGAACAGGAAGGCGTAGCGGGCGTCGGCCTCGGGCCGCTGCCCGGTCCCGTCGCCGTCGGCCGCCTCCGGGGCCGGCACGGGCTCTCCGCTGATCAGCTGGCGGTTGTAGCGCGCCACCTGATGGGTCGTCATGTCTCCTGTCATCTCGTGGAACGGGGTGTACATGGTCGGGCGGACCCGGGCGCCGAGCGAGCGGGCGAACTCGACGGTGCGCGCCGTGCCCTCCACGGAGGTGCCCGGCAGTCCGACGATGACGAACGCGTTCAGTTCGACACCGGCGGCGTCGCACCACCCGGCCAGCTCCCGGAACCGGTCCTCCTCGATGCGTTTGTTCCGGGGCAGCCCGCCCTGGCCCTCCGCCTCCAGGGTTTCGAGTCCCACGGAGATACGGACACAGCCGGCCCGGCCCATCAGGGCCACCAGTTCCTCCCCGAGGTGGTGGATGGTGGTCGCGCACTTCCACTGCGGCGAGACCGGCCCCTCGATGAACCGCTCGCACAGCTCCCGGACCCAGCGCCGGTCGAGCGTGAACGTGGGCGCGTAGAAGGCGACGTATTCGAAGGGGTGGCGGGCATAACTGTCCCGGATGTAATCGATGACAGCGTCCACGGTCATACGTCGTTCGCGGAGTCCGAAGATCTCCGGGACTTCGCAGAACTCGCAGCCGACCGGGCAGCCACGGGCCGCCGGTACGACAAGTTCGCGCCGGAAGGGTATCCCGCAGAATTTGTGTTCGTCCTTGGCGTAGAAGCGATCGTAGTCCTGGTAGGGAATTTCGTCGATGTCGGGAAGGACCCACTCCTCGGGAGCGAGCCGGTCGCCGTGGCCGCCGGGTTCGAGCCAGTTCTCGCCGTGCCGTACCGCGACGCCGGGCAATCCGGCCACAGGGGCGATTTCGGGACCGGATTCGGTGAGACCGTTGACGTAGTGAGCGACTCCGCACTCGTAGTCCCCGGACTGCACGACGGCGTCCAGATCGAACTGGCGGAAATAGGAGGGGTTGAGGCTGGAGAGCCGGCCGAAGGTGATCAGCCGGCTGTGCGGGGAAAGCACGCGGACGTACTCGGCGAATCGCGCCAGACCGTCCACCGCGTCGAAGTCGTTCATCACGGCGATGACGTCGTAGCGGCCTTGGTAGAGCAGGTCGCCGACGCCTTTCCAGTTCATGCTCAGGGTGCCGGCCTCGCAGGTGTCCACCCGTCCCGTGCCCGGCAGACGGCGCAGATGTCCGGCCACCATGTACAGCGGGCTGTGGTGGCCGGCGTTGAAGTAACTCGGCACGTGGGGCGGCCAGATCAGCAGCACGTCCGTCATGTGCGCTCCCTTGCGTCGATGGGTCGGAACTGCGGGGCCGCCGTTCGGCGACAGGGCCGTGGGCCGGCGCCGTCGGGCGGAGGAAAGGGTGTTCGAACGGCGGTTCCGATGTGCGTCCGCGGGCTCGCGAGGCGTCGGGCGTGACCACGCGGTCCGCGGGGGGAACGGGCAGGGTGCGCCCCGGTTCCGCCGGAAGCATGTGGTGCGTTCTACCCCTTGCGCAGTGCTTCCTATTCACCGGCATGAGGGCGGCTCGGCCGTTCTTGACCGGTTCTTGTCCACTCGCCGCTGTGGCGCCGGGAAGAGCTGCGAGGTCAGCCGGAAGGAAGAGCCGACGGAACGGGCGTACACCTTCTTCCATATGGCCGGAATCGGCGGGACGCGCCGGGAAAGAGCCTCCGGCACGGTTGCCGCCCCGCGCAACGGAGTGTTTTCATTCACACCAGCACCTCACATTCTGTCGCGTTACTTCCATGTGCTGTCCGGAGGTAAGTCGTGCTTGTGTACGCCAATGGCTGTTCCATGACGTACGGTGCCGAGTTGGTGGATGATCTCGACCCCGATCCCGCGCTGCGAAGCTATCGGGAGGAACATTCCTGGCCGGCCCGGCTGGGTGACTTCCTGGACGCCGACCGTGTGGTGAACGACGCCGTTGTTTCGGGTTCCAACGACCGGATAATGCGCACGACCGTCGACTGGCTGGCCGAACACCGCGAGACCGTGGAGAAAGGCCATCTCCTCGTCGTCGTCGGCTGGTCGGGCGCGATGCGCCGTGAGTTCTACGTGGACGGCGAGTTCCGGCAGGTCATTCCGTACCAGCAGCATCAGCATCCGGATCTCCAGAGACTGACCGATGTCTACCGCGAGGTGGCCTGGCACGACCGGGAGTCCGGAACCCGGCTGATCACGCAGATCCTGGCCCTCCAGTCGTTCCTACGTCTGCACCGGGTCCCGTATCTGTTCTTCGACTCCATCGAGAGTTCCTTCGACACCCTCGGCCGGGCCGGTCTGGCCGGCGGCGGCGGTGTGGAGATGGTGGACCGCACACACTTCTACCGGTTCGGTGACGCCGACGGATCCATGGCCGATGTACTGCGGGCGTCCGGCACCGGATGGAAGGGGCGGCATCCCGCCGAGGACGGTCACGAGACATGGGCGCACAAACTGGCGGCGCACGTGGTGGCCGAGCGGCTGCTGCGACGCCCCACCACCGCGCCCGTCACACCGCCCCCCGGTCCCGCCTTCGCCCGCCGGCGCGGATTCCGGTCCGCGAACCGCGATTTCCTCTACCCCTGACACCGTCCGTCGTGCCACCCCGGCCGTGCCGGTCCGCCGGCGTACCGTACGGCCGCTTCCCGTCCCTGCCGGGCGCCGCCCGCGCCCGCCTCCCCGGAAAGGCACCCCTGATGGACAGCCCCCGCACTCCGCGGCCGGTGGCCCCGCTCGACACGCCGCCCACATGGTGAGTACGCCGCCGTCCGCCGCGTACCCGCCCCCGGCCGTGTCCGGCGCGGTCAACCTCCGCGCCGTGGCACCCCCGGGGGTGGTGCCCGGCCGTATCTGGCGCGCGGGCGCGGGGGCGGTCATGGACGCGGGCACCGCCGCCGAACTGACGCACCGTCATGGACTGCGGACCGTGATCGACCTGCGCTCGCGGGACGAGACGGACCGCTCGGGCGCCCCGGCCGAACTCCTCGGACAGGGGGTGCGCTGGGCCCGTACCCCGCTCACCGGATACCCGCGCGGCATCGTGCACCTCCCCCGGCCGGCCCCCGGCCACTACGTCCGCTACTACCACGCCATCCTCACGGAGAGCGCCACCGGCGGCGTCCCCGGACTGTTCGCCGCCCTGGCCGACGCCGCCGGGGGGCCGTTCCTGGTCTGCTGCCATCTCGGCAAGGACCGTACGGCGGTGGTGGTCGCCGCTCTCCTCGCCCTGGCCGACGTGCCCGACGAACTGATCGCCGCGGACTACGCGGCCAGTGGCACGGCGCTCGGACCGCTCGTCGACCGCTACGCGCACAAGTGGCGGGCGCACGGCTGGACGCGTGAGGACTACCTGGTCCACCTCGGCACACCGGCCGTGATCATGCGCACCTGGCTGACCGAGCTGCGGCAGCGGCACGGCAGTGTGCGCGCCGCGCTGATCGGCGCCGGGGCCCGCCCCGTTGACCTGGATGCCCTCACGGCCGCGCTCACCTCCCGGACGGGACCCGGCGACCGGCACTGACCGCCCCACCGCACAGTCACACCGCACGACTCCCCCACCGCTCAGCGGCGCGCCGCCCTCGGCGGTTTCTCCGCCCGGCGGTGGAGGCGAGGAGAAGGTCAGCCGTGGGACACCCGGAAAGCCGCCCACCGGAACACCCGGCCGGCCCCTGCCGCAGCGGCCAGCTCCTTGCCTCCTCCCCCGGGGCGGAGAACCTCAGGACCCCGCCGGGTCCCGCCCCGCCCGTACCTGCCAGGACCCGCCCGCCCCCGCCCGTACATGCCCGAACTCCCGGCGACAGGAGCCCACATGAGCCCATCGTCCCCCCCGGCACGGCCGCTCCCCGGCCCCTTCCGGAGCGCCGCGGTGATCGGCGGCACCCACGGACTGGGCCGCGCCCTCGCCCTCGCCGCGCGGGAGCGCGGGCTGCGGACCGTGGTGTACGGACGCTCCGCCGCCCTCCCCGACGCCGACGGCCTGCTGCCCCGTTCCCTGGACCTGTGTGATCCGCAGAGCGTACGGACCGCCCCCGTCGACGTGCCGAGCCCCTGTTACGTGCTCTGGGTCGCCGGGGCGTTCCTGAAGAAGCCTCTTGTGGAGACCACCGAGGACGAGGTGGAACAGTTGACCCGGCTGCTGTTCTCCGGCCCGGTCCTCTTCCTGCGGCGGCTGCTGGCCGAGGCCGAGGGCCCCGTCCACCTGATCACGATCGCGTCCTCGTCCTCCTGGAAACGGCGCGAGCGGGAGTCGCTGTACTGCGGGCTGAAGGCCGCGCAGGCCACCTTCGTACGCAACCTGGTGCCCGAACTGCTCGCCGCGCACCCGGAGAACCGGATCACCCTGGTCAACCCCGGCGGTCTGGCCGTGCCCGACTTCCACACCGGCCTCGCCCTGGACTTCGGCGCCATGATGGACCCCGGCGAGGTCGCCGAGATCATCTGGAACATCGCGGCCGACCAGCGGCGCGCGTTCACCGAGGTCCAGATCCTGCGCAGCCGCGAGCCCGGCTCCGAGGGCACCCCCGAGGTGTCCTACGGGGCGCGCGTGCCCCAGACCCCCGAGGAGCCCGGCGCCGCCACGGCCACGGGCGGCACGGCGCCCCTCCCCATCCAGCACCACTGACGGAAAGGACGAGCCCTTGCTGGACCTGAACGCGCCGGTGGAACGGCACGACGAACCGTACCGCTGGGCCGTGGCCCACTCCGTGATCCCGGCGCCGGCCGCCCGGAGCCTGCGCGAGCAGATGCCCGCGCCACGGGCGCTGCGTCCCGCCGAGCGCACCGGCGACGGGGACAAGACGTACCGGATGGCGGTCCTCCCACTGATCCGCCACGGCGAACCCGAGCCCGGCATGGCCGAGATGGGCGAGACCTGGCACGGGCTCGTCGCACACCTCCAGGCGGACACCTACCGCGCCTGGGTGTCCAGGACCATCGGCGTCGACGTCACCGACACCACCCTGGACATCGGTCTCTTCGTCTTCCAGGGCGGGGACCGGATCTCCGCGCACACCGACAAGCCGGGCAAGCGCGCCACCCATGTCATCTACCTCAACGACGACTGGGCGGACGACCACGGCGGGCAGTTCGAGGTCAGAACCGGCCCCGACCTGTCCGTCAGCCCGTACGCCACCGTGGTGCCGGGCGGCGGACGCTCTGTGCTCTTCGCCCGCTCGGACCACTCCTGGCACGCGGTCGCCCCGGTGGCCGCCCATGCCCCGCAGTTCCGGCTGACCTGCCAGGTGGAGATGTGGAACCTCGGCTGACCCCCGCGCCGCCCCTCGGTCACCGCACCACGGGCGCCGCCCCTCCCCCTCCCGGTCACGCGCCCTACTGGGACATCGATGTCGGCCCACGCCTCGCCGACGAGGTACGGATGTCCGGGTTCAAGCACCTCATGGTGGGCTGCATGGCCGCGGCCTGCCTGTCGGAAGAACCCTGGGAACTGCACAACGCACCCGAACTGACGGACCGTCAGGCGCTCGCGGACATGGCGCGGGCGCTCGGCGCGCGGGTCGACGTCGACGGGGCCGGTGAGCGGGTACGGATCGACGCGGCCCCGCTCACCGGCCATCGCGTGCCGGCCGACCGGTCGGCCCAGGTGCACGGCGGCGCGTATCTGCTGCCCGTCCTGCTTGCCCGCCACGGGCGGGTGGAGTCCGGGGCGCACGGCGGCTGCCGGATCGGCGGCGGGCACCGGGGCGGCCGACCGGTGGAGCACATCGCCCGCGTGCTGGAGCGCTTCGGGGCCACCTGCGCCACGGACGGCGGCGGGCTGACCGCGAAGGCCCCCCGGGGCCTGCGGGGCGCGGTGATCGACCTCGCCGACTTCTCCACCCCCGACCCGTGCGACGGGCTGCCCACCGGCCCCCACTACTCGGGCGCCACGAAGACCGCGCTGCTGGCCGCGGCCGGCGCCCGGGGCACCACCGTGCTGCGGCACCCCTATCCCAAGCCCGACGCCCAGGAACTCGCCCGCGTCCTGGCGCGGGCGGGGGTGGCGGTGGACGTGACACCGGACGCCATCGAGATCGAGGGGGCGGACGGGCCCATCGGCGGCGCCCGTGTCACCCTGCCCTCCGACCTCCTGGAGGTGGTCACCTTCGTCACGGCGAGCGTCCTGCTCGACCAGGAACTGACCCTGCGGCTGACCCGCCCGGACGTCGTACGGGAGGGACTCGCCCCGGAACTCCTCCACTTGGAGCGGATCGGGGTCCCGCTCCGCTGGGACGGCGACCTGCTGCGCATCCGGCCGGCCGTGGGACCGCTGGCGGCGGACCGGGTCGTCGCCGCGTCCCATCTCGTCTACAGCGACGCCCAGCCCCTGTTCGCCCTGCTCCTGCTGGCCGCCTCGGCGCCTTCGACCCTGGTGGAGACCGTCTGGTCGGGGCGGTTCGGCTATGTCGAAGGACTGCGTTCGATGGGCGCCCGGCTGGCCGTACACGGGCAGGAACTGCGGATCCACCCCGGCCCGCTGAACCCGGCGCCCGGACCACTGCGGGGCAACGATCTGCGCGCCGCCGCCGCACTGCTGCTCGCCGCCCTGGCCGTCGGCACCCCGCACCGGCTGTACGGCGTGGAGCACCTGGCCCGGGGGTACGCGCGGCTCCCCGCCAAACTCCGTGCCCTCGGCGGACGGATCACGCCCGGCGGGACCACGGCCCCGGACGTCCCCGACGGCGCGGACCCGGCGGGTTCCCAGGACAAGGAGGTGGTCCACGATGTCTGACGGCCCGTCCACCACGGCCACACCCCCGTCCGGCCACTCGGGCGCCGTGCTCGACCTGCCCGCCCTGCGGCGGGCGGAGCTGACCGAGCACCCCTACCGCTGGGCGGAACTGCCCGGCACCCTGCGCGGGGCGCCGGGCGAGACCGCGCTGCGGCTGGAGGAGGAGTTCCCGACGCGGGGCTTCCGGCTGACCGAACGGACCGGCGCGGACTCGGAGAAGACCTACCGCACCCGTAACCTGCCCTTGATCGAGCGGGGGCGCCCGGTCGCCGGCAGCCTCCCCTCCCTGTCCCCCCTGTGGCGACGGCTCGTCGACGAGCTGGCCTCGTCCGACTACCGCGCGGCGGTGGCCGAGGCGACCGGCCGACCGCTCGACCGCTGTGCCGTCGAGGCGCGCGCGGTCCGCTACGGGCCCGGCTACTGGATCGCGCCGCACACCGACCGGGCCGACAAGGTGGTCACCCAGCTCTGGTACTTCAACTCCGAGTGGCCGGCACGGTGGCAGGGCACCCTGCGCATCCTCGGTTCGCCCTCGGCCGACGACGTACGGGCCGAAGTCGCGCCCCTGCGGGGCTCCTCGGTGCTGCTGGTCCGCTCCGCCGACTCCTGGCACTCCGTCACCCCCGTCTCCGCTGCCGCCGCCCAGGACCGGCGCACCCTCCTGGTGCACTTCGTCGACCCCACGGCGGACACCGGCTCCGGCGATCCCCCGCCCGGGGCGCGGGTCGGGGACGTGACCCGGCGGCGCACGGACGTACAGTGGCCCGGCGCGGACGTGGGACGACCCGCCACGGACGGACGGCGCCCCGGGCCGGCCGAGCAGGGAGGACCCGGGCCATCACACACCTGACACACCTGACACACCGACATGTGCCGGATTCCGGGCGGACGGGCGGCCCCGCGACCGATCGGGGCCCCCTTCGTTGACCCACCCCCGGCACACCGCCCTCAAGACCCCGGCCGGTGACCTCCCATCGGCCCACCACGGCCGTCTGGTGCTCTCCGTGACCTCGTTCACCGCGCTGCTCACCGGACTCAACACCAGCGGCCTCGACGTGGCCCTGCCCGGGATCGTCCGGCACTTCGAGGCGTCGGCCGCGCAGGCGAGTTGGATGATTCTCGGCTATCTGCTGGCCGGCACCGTCCTGCTGCTGGTCTGGGGCCGTCTCGCCGACCTGTTCGGGCGCGGCCGTCTCTATCTGACGGGCGTCGCCGTGTTCACCGTGGCCAGCATCGGCTGCGCCCTCGCCCCGGACGCCTGGTGGCTGGTCACCGGCCGGATCCTCCAGGGGGTGGGCGCGTCGGCCGTCGTCGCCAACACCACCGCGCTGCTCGCGGACGCCTTCCCTCCCGAGCGGCTGCCACGGGCCCTCGGCGTCAATGCCACGCTCATCTCGGCCACCCAGGCCGCCGGTCCGCTGCTGGGCGGGGTGCTGACGGAACTCCAGGGCTGGTCCGGGATCTTCTGGACCAGCGGGGCGGCCGGGCTGGCCGCCTGCGGCTGGGCGGCGTACGTCCTGCGTCCTGACCGTGGCTCCGACCCCGGCTCCGGCTCCGGCGAGAAGTTCGACGTGCCGGGCGCCCTGCTGTCGGTCCTCTTCCTGGGCGGCGGCGCGCTGGCGCTGACCGAGAGCGGCCCCCGGGGGTGGACGAGCGGACCCGTCCTGCTGAGCGCGGCCGTCTCGCTCTCCGCCCTCCTCGTCCTCCCGCTGGTCCAGAGACGGCAGCCCCATCCGCTGGTGGACCCATGGCTGTTCCGCGACCGGCGCCGTGCGATGGCGCTGCTGGCCGCGTTCCTGACGGCGATGTCGTACTTCTCCGTCGTACTGGTGATGTCGCTGTACCTCCAGACGGTCGAGCGCCTGGACGCCCTGTCCGCCGGTTTCCAGGTCATGCTCATGGCGGTCGGGGCCATGCTCGCCTCCCCGGCGGCGGGACGGCTGGCCACCCGCCGTCCGGCGCGGGTGCTGGCCAGCGCGGGCACGGCGACCTCCGCGCTGGGGATCGCGCTGCTGGTCCTGGCGCTGTCGCTCGGGCCGCCCGCGCCGACCGGCCTCGTCGGAGCCGGGCTGTTCCTGACCGGTGTCGGCGCCGGCCTGTTCGGAGTGCCGAACACCGGTGAACTCATGTCGCTGGTGCCGGCGCACCGGCGTGGCATCGCCAACGGCGTACGGTCCATGCTGCAGAACGCCGGTTATCTGATCAGTTCGGTCCTGGCCCTGGCGCTGGTCGCCGGTCATGTGCCGTCCGGCGGGCCGGGCGGCGGCGATGTCCGCCCGTCGGTGTTCGCGGCTCCGGGCGGCCCGGACGCTCTCGTCGGGCAGCACCGTACGGCGCTGCTCGTTCTGCTCTGCCTGTGTCTGGCGGCCACCGCGTCCTCGCTCCTGCGCGGCGGCGCACCCCGGCCCGCGCCGCCACCGCCGGCCCGCACCACCGCACCATCCGCCCCGCACCGCCCGGCCCCGGGAAGACCCGGCAGGACGAAAGGAACGGAGTGACCGTGGAGTACCCCATCCTCAAAGCCCACGACACCGACTTCGTGGTCCAGGAGAGCATGGTCCTGCCCGTCCAGGACGATCAGGACGCGCCGTTCCAGTATCTGCGGCTGCGCAAGCGCGGATACACCACGTTCGAGGCGGTCGAGCGGATCGCCGCGGTCTGCGGGGTCCCCGCCGCCGACCTGTCGACAGCGGGGCTGAAGGACGAGGACGCCGTCACCGAACAGCACCTCGCGTGCCGGGGCGGGCTGTCCCCGGACGGACTGGCCGAGTTCAACGCCCGCCACGGCTCGGGCGAACGCACCATGCGGCTCACGCTCCACGGGTACGGTCACCACGGCCTGCGCGCCGGGCAACTGGAGGGCAACGGCTTCCGGATCATCGTGCGCGGGCTGAGCGCCGGGTTCGTGGAGACCGTCGCCGCGCTCGGCGAGCGCGCCGGGGACCTGTTCTTCGTCAACTACTACGACACCCAGCGGTTCGGTGTGGCGGGCGGCCCCCGCACCACCCACCGGATCGGCCGGGCCCTCCTGGAGGAGGATTACGGGGCCGCGCTCGCCCTCGTCGGCGAGTCGAAGTCAGCGGAGGCGGAGCGCGCCCGGCTCTTCACCGGACCGGCCGCCGCGTTCTTCGACCGGATCGACCCCCGGGTCCGGGCCTTCTACCTGTGCGCGCATGCCTCGTACGTCTGGAACGGCCAACTGGCGGCGCTGCTGCGGAAGGTCGGCCGTCACCCGCTGGACGAGACCGTCCGCGAGGGCATCCCCTACGCCTTCGCCACCCACCGGGACGATGTGCTGGCCCTGCTCCGGGAGGCGACGGCGCTGCCCTACGAGCGCCACCGCTGGGACGGCGGGGAGATCCGCCGTACCCAGGGCCTGCGGCCGACGGTCGTGCAGACCCGGGTACGGGTGGACCGTACGGGCGAGGACATGGACACACCGGGCCGCCACGCCTGCGAACTCACCCTCTTCCTGCCCTCCGGCTGCTACGCCACCAACGCCGTGGCGCAGTGGGTGGCCTGGGCCGGCTCGGCCCGCTGAGTCCCCGAGGGTCAGGCCCCGGGCCCGACCCTCGTCGTGGCGGACGGCTGCCAGTTCGTGGTGCGGGCCCAGGACTCGGCGACGGCGACGACGAGATCGACGACGGGATCCTTGACATCGGCGTAGGTGGCGAGGTCCGGGACGGCCCCGGCGAGCACCCGCTTGAAGCGCGCGTACGCCGGAACGGCCTCGGGGTGGGCCCGCAGCCAGTCACGGAAGAGCAGGGCCAGCCGTTCGTTGGGCGAACCGGCCGCCCGGACATGGAGGTTGACGTCCGGTTCCGCGTGGCCGCGCCGGATCCACAGCCGCTTCGTCCAGCGCGCCGGGTCGTCGTCGCTGCCGGCCGGGACATGGTCCTGGCGGTACGGCGTGAGGCCGAAGCCCTGACCGGCCAGCGGCCCGGCGAACGCGTCCTGCGCCTCCTGGAGGTCACGGACGCTGATCTGTACGTCGAACACGGGCTTGGCCGCCATGCCGGGCACCGCGGTACTGCCGATGTGTTCGACGTGCAGCGCGAGCGGTTCGAGCAGTGCGTACAGGCCATCGGTGAGCGCCGCGCCCCGGGTGGTCCAGGCGGGGTCCGCGTCGGCCACGACGAGGTCGGGAGAGAGGTCCTTGGACATCGGACGAGTCTAGGCTCTGTCTGACGAATAGCGCCGTCCGCCCGTAGGGCGGGGCGCGCGGCGTCCGGTGCACTGCACTCGCTCCGCTCGCTCCGTCTCGGCGCACTGAATTTCCCTTCGGATGCCGAGCGCGATCGCAAGGCGGAGGATCGGCACCCTCGACGGCCCGGACGTACGTGGACGACTCCGGCAACGCGGCGAGCGTGCGTGCCAGGCGTCGCGGGCCAGGCGGGATGTGCCAGACAGAGCCTAGTGCTCCGCCCGGCGAGCCACCGGCCGTGGCGCTCCCGCTGTCCACGGCCGGCGGTCCGGGCTTACGGGCGGGGCCAGGGCCGGCCGGCGAGGCGTTCGATGTCGGTGTTGAAGCGTTTGAGGTAGGCGGCGAAGGCGGCGATGTCCTCTTCCGGCCAGTCGGCCATGACCTGGGACAGGGAGCGGACGATGCCTTCCCTCTCCTCGTCGAGTACGCGCGCGCCCTCCGGCGTGATGCGGAACTTGCGGGCCATGCCGCCGTCGGGGTCGGGGATGCGCTCCACCAGTCCGGTGCGCACGGTCGCGGCCGTCTGCCGGTTCAGGGTGGAGGCGTCGAGCCCGAAGGCGTCGCTGAGTTCGCCGATCGACATCGGCCCCTGCATGCGGATGCGGCTGAGCAGGATGTAGGCGCTGCGGTCCAGTACGGCGCCTTGGCGTCGCCCGCCTCTCTGGTTCAAGAACGTGTGGCGGCTGAGCAGCATCTGCTCGTACTCGATCTCGTGCGTGGCCCCGACCATGCGTATGTCGCCTCCTGCCTTTCTGCCGGGTCATTGTCGCACCGCCCGCGGACACGACCGTGCTCCGGCACCTCGCGGCAAAGTGCATCATACATACGATGTGCTGAATACACATCACATGTATGATGCAAAAGCTTGTTTCTCCGTTACTCGGTCAGTCGCACAGTCATAGGAGTCCCTGATGGACGCCCCACAGCCCGTATCCCGCTCGGGCGGAGTGGTCGCCACACTGGCGCTCGCCGGTACCACGGCGGCGATCATGCAGACGCTGGTCACACCGCTCATCGCGGAACTGCCGCAGATCCTGCACACCACGGCGTCGAACGCCACCTGGGTGATCACCACCACCCTTCTCGTGGCCGCCGTGTGCGTGCCGGTCGTCGGCCGCCTGGGCGACCTGCTCGGCAAGCGCCGCATGCTCCTCGCCTGCTCGGTGCCGCTGATCGTGGGCTCGGTGGTGTGCGCCCTCTCCTCCTCCGTCGTCCCGATGATCATCGGGCGTGGACTCCAGGGCATGGGCATGGGCATGGTGCCGCTGGGCATCGCCCTGCTGCGCGACGTCGTTCCGGCGGAGAAGCTCAGCTCGTCCATCGCGCTGGTGAGCGCCTCCATGGGGATCGGCGGCGGCCTCGGCCTGCCGATCGCCGCGGCGGTCGCCCAGTACGCGAACTGGCGGGTGCTCTTCTGGGGCTCCGCCGTTCTGGCCGCGGCCATCGCCGTACTGATCTGGTTCCTCATCCCGAGCGTGCCCGCCGCCGCCAAGGGGCAGCGTTTCGACGCACCCGGCGCGCTCGGCCTCGGCGCCGGCCTCGTCTCCCTGCTGCTCGCGATCTCCAAGGGCGCCGAATGGGGCTGGGGTTCGGGTACCACGCTCGGTCTGTTCGCCGCCGCCGTGGTGCTCCTGGTCGCCTGGGGCTGGTGGGAGGTGCGCACGACCGACCCGCTGGTCGACCTGCGCACCACGGCCCGTCCGCGCGTACTGCTCACCAACGTCGCATCGATCTTCGTCGGCTGCGCGATGTACGCCAGCATGCTGGTGATGCCGCAACTGCTGCAGTTCCCGGAGGCCACCGGTTACGGACTGGGGCAGTCGATCCTCGCGTCCGGTCTCTGGATGGCGCCCGGCGGCCTGGTGATGATGGTCGTCTCGCCGCTCGGCGGCAAGCTGACCAACGCCTGCGGCCCGAAGGTCACCCTGGTCAGCGGAGTCCTGGTCATCGCCGCGGGGTACGGTCTCTCCCTCCTGCTCATGGGGTCGGCGTGGGGAATCATGGTGGCCATCATGGTGATCAACAGCGGTGTGGGCCTCGCCTACGGCTCGATGCCGGCCCTCATCATGAGCTCCGTACCGCTCTCGGAGACCGCCGCCGCGAACAGCTTCAACACACTCATGCGCTCGCTCGGCACCTCGGTCGGCGCCGCTGTGATCGGCCTGGTCCTCTCGCAGATGACCATCAGTGCCGGTGGCCACAGCCTCACCTCCGAGAGCGGCTTCCGCACGGCCCTGCTGATCGGCTGCGGCGTCGCCCTGGTCTCCGCCGCGATCGCGGCCGTCATCCCGGCCGTACGCGACATCACCGGCGACACGGACCGGGCCCCCTCGGCCCCGGCGCCGAGGAAAGCCGCCGTCGAAGCGTGAACGACCGCGCCGCGCCGTCCCTGTGCGGCGCGGCGGCGCGTGACGCCCTGACGGCGGCGGGTACGGACGGAGGGCTGGTCTCCGGTCCCCGAGGACCGGAGACCCCGCTGTCGCGTACCGTCGCTTCCTTCGACACTCGGGACTGGGGGAACACATGGGCAGCATCGTGCTGATGTCCGACCGGAGGGTGGCCGCGATTCCACTCCGCGAGTGCGGTGAGGAACTGGTCGACGTCCGCGCGCACGCCATCCAGGTCGATCCCCGTAAGGACGACGCGGCCGGGGCCTTCGCCCACGTGCGGCAAGGGGTCCTCACCCGGCTGCTGCGCGCTCAGTCGCTGCTTCCCACCGGGGTGCGTCTGCTGTTCGTGGAGGGATACCGGCCGCCGGCCCTGCAGAGGCGCTATTTCGAGGAGTACTCCGCCGAGTTGGCGCAGGCGCATCCTGACTGGCAGGCCGCCCGGATACGCGAGGCGGCCAGCCGCTACGTCTCGCCCCCGGAGATCGCGCCGCACTCCGCAGGGGCCGCTGTCGATGTGACGCTCGTCGACCACCGGGGCCGCGAGCTGGACATGGGTACGCGGATGAACGCCAGCCCTGAGGAGTCCGGCGGCGCCTGTTACACCGACGCCCCCGGCATCAGCGACCGGGCGAGGACGAACCGGGCCACTCTCATCGCCGCGCTGTCCGCTGCCGGGCTGGTCAACTACGCGACCGAGTGGTGGCACTGGAGTTTCGGCGACCGCTACTGGGCGTTGCGGACCGGGCGGACCACAGCCCCGTACGGCCCCGTCGAGCTGCCGTAGCCGAGCGGCCCTCCCTCTCGGCCGGCGGCGTCGGGGTGGGTGAGTCGGCCGGGAGGAGGGTTGCGCGCCCCTCCCCCCCGGCTCACATGTTGATCATGTGCCCGGCCAGGCCGTGCACCGCCTCCTTCACCGCCTCGCCCAACGTCGGGTGGGCGTGCACGTTGCGGGCGACCTCGTGGACGGTCAGGTCCCACTGCTGGGCCAGGGTCAGCTCGGGCAGCAGTTCGGTGACGTCGGGACCGATGAGATGGCCGCCGAGCAGTTCGCCGTACTTCGCGTCGCTGATCAGCTTCACGAAGCCGGTGGTGTCTCCGAGGCCGTGCGACTTGCCGTTGGCGGTGAACGGGAACTTCGCCACCTTGACGTCGTGACCCAGCTCGCGCGCCTGGGCCTCGGTGTAGCCGAAGCTGGCGATCTGCGGCTGGCAGTACGTGGCACGCGGGATCATCACGTGGTCCAGCTCCATCGTCTCCGCGTCCGCGATCGTCTCGGCGGCGATCACACCCATCGCCTCGGCGGCGTGCGCGAGCATCAGCTTCGCGGTGACGTCGCCGATGGCGTAGAGGTGCGGGACCGAGGTGCGGCAGCGGCCGTCGACGTCGATGGATCCGCGCCCGGTCACCCGTACGCCGGTGTTCTCCAGGCCGAATCCGGTGACGTTCGGGGCGAACCCGATCGCCTGCAGGACCTTGTCCGTCTCCAGGACCTGCTGGGTGCCGTCCTTGCCGGTGACCATGACGCGGACCCGCGCGCCGGACTCGTCGATCGACTCGACCCTGGTGGAGGTGAGTACGTCGATGCCCAACTTACGGTACTGGCGCGCGAGTTCCGCGGAGACCTCGACGTCCTCCAGCGGGGCGACGCGGTCGAGGAACTCGACGACCGTGACCTTCACACCGTAGTTGTGCAGCACGTAGGCGAACTCGATGCCGATGGCGCCGGCGCCCGCGATGACGACGGACTCCGGTAGTTCTTCGGCGAGGATCTGCTCCTCGTACGTGACCACGCGCGAGGTGCGGCGGGTGCCGGGCAGCAGCCTCGGGGTGGCGCCCGTGGCGATGACGCAGTGCTCGAAACCGATGGTGCGGGTCTCTCCGTCGTAACCGGCCACCTGGAGGGTGTGCGGATCGAGGAACGTGCCGCGGCCGTCGATCTCCGTGATCTTGTTCTTCTTCATCAGGTAGTGGACGCCCTTGACCCGGCCGTCCGCGACGCGCCGGCTCCGGCGGAACGCCTCCCCGTAGTCGAAGGAGACCTCGCCGTCGACCTTGATCCCGAAGGTCTTCGCCTCACGGGTGAAGATGTGCGCCAGTTCGGCGTTGCGCAAGAGCGCCTTGGTCGGAATGCAGCCCACGTTCAGACAGACGCCGCCCCAGTACTTCTCCTCCACCACCGCGACGCGTTTGCCGAGCTGGGCGGCGCGGACGGCGGCGACGTAGCCACCGGGGCCCGCGCCGAGTACGACGACGTCGAAGCGCTCGTCCTGCTCGTCCATCGGGAGTTCCTTTCTCACGGGCGGCCCGGCATCGGACGCCGGCGGACCCGACCGGCGTCAAACGGATCATCCCCGCGCCGGGCCGCCTTCCGCAACCGCTTCCTGTCGGCCTTGTCCGGAAGGTGAACCGTCGGTCGGCCGCGCGGGCGCGTGTCTTCGGGGACCGGGGGCGGCGTACGGGCGCGGGCCCCCCGGGGTGAACGGGCGGGGGCGGGGCCGGGTAAACCGGGGCCGGGGTGGCCCCCGAACCCCGGGAAAGTTTTTGCCGGGGCGCCCGTGGCCCCCGGCGCACAGAAGAAAAAT
>NZ_JBHZEJ010000103.1:0-21923 GCF_042756365.1 Streptomyces sp. NPDC059092 | reverse complement strand
GTCCGGCACCGACCTGCCGGACAGCGCCCCGCCCGGCCCGCTGAGGAGCGCGCGATGAGTGCCCGTGCCCGTACGAGTCCCGGTGACAGTGCCATGAACGCAACGACGAACGCGACCACGACGACGGCCACCGCGACGGCCGCCGGTGATCCCCCCGTACGGCACGAGCCGCCGGGGCCTCCCGGATCCGGCGCGAGACCTGGCAAGGGCGCGGGCAGGGGCCGGGGCGCCGGCGGGGGCTCCGTGCCCTGGCTGCTGCTCGCACCCTGCCTGGCCGTCCTCGCGCTGGTGCTGGGCTACCCGCTGACCCGGCTGGTCACCCTCTCCTTCCAGAAGTTCGGGCAGCCCCAGCTCTGGGGGTTCCAGGCCCCGGAGTCCGCCGGCCTCGACAACTTCACCGCCGTCCTCGGCGACGCGGAGTTCTGGGCGGTCGTCCTCCGTACGGTCGTCTTCGCGGCCGGCGCCGTGATCCTCACCATGGTGCTCGGCATGCTCATCGCCCTGCTCCAGCAGCGGGTCTCCGGCTGGGTGAAGACCCTGATCAACATCGCCCTGGTGGCGAGCTGGGGCATGCCGATCCTGGTCGCCGTCACCATCTTCAAGTGGATGTTCGACACCGACTACGGCGTCCTCAACTGGGTGCTGTCCAGGATCCCCGGCGTCGACCTCATCGGCCACAACTGGTTCGCGAGCGGCCCGCAGGGCCTCGCCGTGATCATGCTGCTGGTGGTCTGGGGCGCCGTACCGTTCGTCGCCATCACCCTCACCGCCGGGCTCACCCAGGTACCCGCGGAGCTGGAGGAGGCCGCGCGGCTCGACGGGGCGGGCTCCTGGGGCGTCTTCCGCCATGTCACCATCCCGATCCTCAAGCCCGTCATCGTGATGCTCGCGACGCTCTCGGTGATCTGGGACATGGGCGTCTTCCCCCAGGTCTTCGTGATGCGCAACGGACACCCCGAGGCCGAGTTCCAGCTCCTCACCACCTACTCGTACGACAAGGCGTTCGTCGTCAACGACTACTCCCAGGGGTCGGCGATCGCGCTGCTCACGGTCCTGCTCCTGCTGGGTGTGATCGCGGTCTACATGCGCCAGATGCTCAAGATCGGAGAGGTGGAGTGAGCGCTTCGACCCCGGCCACCGCGACCGCTGCGGCCCCCGCGACCCCTACGGCCACCGCGGCCGGCGAACCGTCGAAGGCGCCCGGGAGACGACCCCCGCGGCAGACGGCCCCCGGCAAGCGCAAGGCCGGCTGGAACGTACTCGGCGTACTCGTCTTCGTCGTCCTCGGCTTCCCCGTCTACTGGATGCTGAACACGGCGTTCAAACCGGCCGGCGACGCCATCGACCCCGACCCGCACTTCTTCCCGCGTACGTTCACCCTGGACAACTTCCGCCGGGCGCTGGACATCGCCGACTTCTGGGGACCGGTCGGGCGCTCGCTGCTCGTCTCGTCCGTCGTGGTCGTCATCGGCGTCGCGGTCGGGCTGCTCGCCGCGCTCGCCATCTCCCGGTTCGCGTTCCGGGGCCGCAAGATCGTGATCGTCGGGATCCTCGCCGTACAGATGGTCCCGCTGGTCGCCATGATCATCCCGGTCTTCCTGCTGCTGAACGACCTCGGCCAGTACGACAGGCTCTCCGGCCTGGTCATCACGTACCTCACCTTCATCCTCCCCTTCACCGTGTGGACCCTGCGCGGCTTCATCGTCAACATCCCGAAGGAGCTGGAGGAAGCGGCGATGGTCGACGGATGCAGCCGCACCGGCGCCTTCATCCGCGTGGTCTTCCCGCTGCTCGCGCCCGGCATGGTCGCCACCTCGGTGTACGGCTTCATCCAGGCGTGGAACGAGTACCTGTACGCGCTCATGCTGATGAGCCAGCAGAACCAGACCGCGACCGTCTGGCTCTCCAACTTCTCCACCAAACACGGAACCGAGTTCGCCCCGATGATGGCGGGCTCCACGATGATGGCCGTGCCCATCGTGATTCTGTTCCTGCTCGTCCAGCGCAAGATGGCGGCGGGTCTGACAGCCGGCGCAGTGAAGGGTTAGAACCACCGATGACCACAACCTTGTCCAGCACGGACACCCTCACCCGCGACGCCCTCGCCGTCCTCCAGCCCGGCTTCGTCGGCACCACGGCGCCGGAGTGGCTGCTGCGGGCGATCGGCGGCGGACTCGCCTCGGTCGGACTGTTCGGCCGTAACATCGCCACCCCCGAGCAGCTCACGGCGCTCACGCGACGGCTGCGGGAGGAGCGGGACGACATCCTCGTCGCCATCGACGAGGAGGGCGGCGACGTCACCCGTCTAGAGGTACGGCAGGGCTCGTCCTTCCCCGGCAACCACGCGCTCGGAGCCGTCGACGACACCGGCCTCACCCGCGACGTCGCCAGGGAACTGGGCCGGCGGCTCGCCGCGTGCGGGGTCAACCTCAACTGGGCGCCCTCCGCCGACGTCAACTCCAACCCGGACAACCCGGTCATCGGGGTACGGTCCTTCGGCGCCGACCCGGCACTGGTGGCCCGGCACACCGCCGCGTACGTCGAAGGGCTCCAGTCCGCCGGGGTCGCCGCCTGCGTCAAACACTTCCCGGGCCACGGCGACACGGCCGTCGACTCGCACCACGCGCTGCCCCGCATCGACGTGGACCTGGACACCCTGCACGCCCGTGAGCTGCTGCCGTTCCGCGCGGCCGTCGCGGCGGGTTCCCGATCGGTGATGAGCGCGCACATCCTGCTCCCCGCGCTCGACCCGGAGCGCCCGGCCACCCTGAGCCCGCGGATCCTGACCGGACTGCTGCGCGAGGAACTGGGCTTCCAGGGCCCGATCGTCACCGACGGCATGGAGATGCAGGCCATCGCCTCGGTGTACGGGATCGAGCGCGGCTCCGTCCTCGCGATCGCGGCGGGCGCCGACGCCATCTGCGTCGGCGGCGGCCTGGCGGACGAGGACACCGTACTGCGGCTGCGGGACGCCCTGGTGACCGCCGTACGGACCGGCGAACTCCCCGAGGAACGCCTGGCCGACGCGGCCGCGCGGGTGCGCGGCCTCGCCGACTGGACGCGCCGGGCCAGGGCGGCTTCGGAGCCGGGCACGGCCGCACAGGAGGGGACCGCGCCCGGCACCGCGACGGTTTCCGCAGATCAGGGCGCGGCGTCCGGCCGCCCCGACATCGGCCTGGTGGCGGCCCGCAGGGCACTGCGCGTCACGGGCACGGCGGCCCCGCTCACCCGGGCCCCGTACGTCGCGGTCCTCACCCCGGTGGCGAACATCGCGGTCGGCGAGGAGACCCCCTGGGGCCTGGCGACGGAACTCTCCCGCCTCCTCCCGGGCACGGAGTCGGCCACGTACGGAGACACGCCGGCCCCTGACGCCCCGGCGCCCCGCATCCTCACGGCGGCGGGCGACCGCACCACGGTCGCGGTGGTCCGAGACGCCCACCGCCACCCCTGGATGTCGGCCACCCTGGACGCCCTGCTCACGGCGCGCCCGGACACGCTGGTGGTCGAGATGGGCCTCAACGAGGCCCCCCCGAGGGGAGCCCTCCACATCGCCACCCACGGCGCGGCCCGCGTCTGCGCCCAGGCGGCGGCGGAGGTCATCGCGGGGCGGGTGCGGTAAGGGGCGCCCGGCCCGCGCCCCCGCGTCAGGCGGCCCAGCGGCGCGGGGTGTGCACGAGGGTGGCCCACGTACGGGTACCGATGCCGCCACCGACGGCGAAAGGGTGCGCGGCACCGAAGCCCCAGGCCCCCTGGTGGGCCTCCACCAGGTCGGGCACACCCTCCAACGCGTCCAGGCGGCGTTCGTCGCACACGGCGGCGAGGCGGGGGTGGGCATGCGCGGCGTGAGGGTCGTGGACGGCGATCCGCAGGGCACCCTCAAGGTCATGACGCAGGGCGAGATGAACCTGTTCCCCGGAACCGGTGAACCGGCAGGCGTAGGCGACAAGTTCGCGTACAAGACGCAGGGCCGGGTCGATCAGGCTGTCCGCAACGCAGTGCACGTCGAGGATGATCTCGGCGGCCTCGTGCGCGACGGCCGGGGTGGCAACGGCGGAGGGGAGCGTCAGCCCGTACGCGAGGTTCCCGGGATTCGGCTCGCCCGCGTCCTGGAGCGGGGGCGGGCATTGGGTGAACCTAGGTGTGGCGTAGGGGAGTACGGGGACGAATTCGTTTTCGGGCATGACGACTCCGCTCGTTGACGCGTTGGGTTGGCGTGGTGTCTGCGGACACCTGTGGGCAGGCTCGCGCAATGCTCTTCGTTTTCGCTGTGCGTGAGCGTCGCATCACTGAAGGTAGGGCATGGAGTGCTTCATGTGCCACCCCTGTCCTTGGATAGTGCTGCACCGATAGCCCCGTATGGTGGTGCCCGGCAGACTGAGCGGCAGTCAACAGAAGGGATGTCCATGCCCCCACGGACCACCCCCACACAGCGGCAGAAGAGACTCGGCGCGGAGATCAAGAAGTTGCGCACGGCCGCGGATATGACCGCCGAGCGGGCGGCCGGGTTGATCGGTGTCGACCGGGGCAAGATCTCAAACATCGAAGCGGGAGTTCGCAACATCAGCCCTGAACGGCTGCGCGCTCTGGCCGCCCACTGCGCGTGCACGGACGAGCGGTACGTGGACGCGCTCGTAGAACTCAGCAGGATTCCACAGCGTAACTGGTGGGACGAGTACAGGAGAAAGCTGTCACCTGGCCTCCTGGACATCGCCGAACTGGAATGGCAATCGCACCGGATCCAGACCATCCAGACGGTTCACATCCCTGGCTTGCTCCAGACCGAGGACTATGCCCGCAGTATCTTCGACGCGCTGCTTCCTCCCCTGCCGCGCCTCGAACTCGAACTGCATGTGGCGCATCGGATGGACCGGCAGCGCGTGCTCAGCCGCGAACAGCCGGTCAGTTACACGGGCTATGTGCACGAGGCAGCACTGCGGATGCTCTTCGGCGGCCGCGAGGTGACCAAGAAGCAGCTCGGTGCCCTGATCGAAGCGGGCGAGCGGGACAATGTCACCGTCCGGATAGTGCCCATCGAACGCGGTAGCTTTCCTGGCGCCGGGCAATCCCTGCTCTACGCCGAGGCACCCGTTCCGCAGCTCGACACCGCTCAGCTCGACTCGGCTCACGGTCCGGCATTCATGCACGAGGCAGCGCAACTGGCCAAGTACCGCACACACTTGGACTGGATGGACGAGGCATGCCTGTCGGCACAGGCATCGCGGGACGTCATCCGCAGCATCATTCGCGAACTCTAAGGAATTCAGCTATGTCGAAGATCACCTGGGAAGAGCCGTTCTGCGGCACGGGTAACAACTGCTTCCGTATCGGCACGGACCCGGACGGCAACGCCTACATAGCCGTCTCCGGTCGGGAGGACGCCTACCTCACCGACACCCGCGAAGCCCTTACCACCCTCATCCGCGACATCAAGGCCGGCAAGGCCGACCATCTCCTGTAGCGCCGGGCCCCGCCTGCGGACCGGCGCCAAAGGTAACCGGGCGAGCCGGGGAACTGCTGGCTGTGAGGCCGACCTCTCCAGGCTCGCGTGCTGCGGTTCCAGGAGGGGCCGCCCGGGCAAGCCCCGCTGCTCGGGCCCGTTGTCGGGCACCCGCCCGAACCGGGCCCAGGGGGCGAGAGGTGCGCCAAGGTACCCGGCACGGAGACCCTTCGGCTCCAGCCCAAGCAGTGCACCCATTGCCTCAATCGGCCAGTCGTTTTGAATGAGCTGCCGGACATTCGTGCACCGGTAGGCGCACGATAGGGCCGTACGGTGCGCGGCGCCCCGATGAGGCCCACTCCTGTCTCCACCGCACCACTCGGTCACGCCCACATCGGCGTCTACACTCATGTGCGTCTCTGCCCCCAACCGCCTGAGCGCCACCCCGGGCTGCGCCGAGGAGCCTGACGATCACCTGCCGCAGCGCTCGTCCGCTGACGTCGCCGTCAACTGCAGCCGTCAAACACCTGCGCAGCGGTCGCTGGCGCACCCTCTGCAGTGCACATTCCTCCCTCAGTTCGTCAGCGGTTTGAGTCGTCTCCGGTAATTCCGTAGACCACTTGATCCTGCGGGTCGTACGCGGTTAGTCCATGTACCGACGCCAAGTCGAGCAGTGCCGAAGAGACTTCACTGGAATGCGACCAGGAAATAGCGGCGATCACACACTCGCCGGTTACATAGAGAGGAGAGGCCCACGGTGACGCATGCATATTTTCTTCAGTAAGGTCCGGGAACTCGGAGATCACGGCTTGATGAAAATCTTCGATAGCCGGATTCTCTTCAACGATCCCAGTAATCCCATCCGTCAACTGATCGTAAACCTGAGCGGCCTCCTCCGGGGTCGGGGCCACTTTCTGACACCAAAAGATCAGATCAAAACTCATTCTCATATCCCTTCCGAGGCTGCGATCTGGGGCCCGACTCGTTGGCGCTGGACTGCGAATACGGTACCGCAGTCTAGATGGATCGACTGTGGGGCCGACCCGGCCTTCCGGGTCGGCCCCACAGCCACTACCGATCTATCCACACATCGTGAACCCCGACAAGGGTTCGCCCATCTCCAGTGGTGACCGTGTTACCGGGCGAGTTGAGCCAATCGTCGAAATCCCGTTGTTGAGGATTCTTCTTGGCGGTTCCACCCTTCACCTCGATTCCATACCACTGACCGTTGATCTCAACCGTGCCGTCATATTTGCGGACTCGCATTCCTGGCGCAGAAACCGCGGTCTCATTTCGCATAACGACTGCGCCGTCCATTTCCAGCTGATCCCAGGCGTTCGCTTCATCTGCGGCACCGTCGCGTCCAGGCTCGCCATTGCGCTTTGAGAACTTACCGTCCGCCGAGCGCGGGGCACCCCCATTCGGGCATTCGCCAGAATTGTGAACCAGGACCGGCGTGTCGCCCGCCAGCACATAGTACGTGTGGATCTCGGCGACAGTGAGGTTGTAGGTCGTGGCGTGCTTGGTGAAGGCGCGGTTCGCGGTCACGATGACGGTTGTGCCGTCGTCGCTGAGCAGGGTCATGCCTGCCGTGAGCTCTCCGGCTTCGAGCCAGCGGCGTTCCGACGGTGACCAGAAGGGGTGTTCGTGGGTTGCCGTGAGCTCCTCGACGCCGTCTTCGGTCATTATGGACAACGTGTTGAAGTGCTTGTCGTCCTTGGTGACTATGAGGCGGGTGACCTCGCGGGGGCCGGTCTCTCCTGTTTCGGGGTCTGTGGCCAGTACCTGATCGCCGAGCTTGATGTCCTCGATGTCCTTGGTCGTTCCGTCGGCAAGGAGTACATCGGTGCCGGGCAGGAAGCACTTGCAGCCGGAAGGCGCCTTCTTGGCGGCGCCCGCCGCACCGTCAATATGCTTTGCCCCCTTGGCCAGCTTGAGGATCTTCAGTGGAGTGGGCAGATCGCCCACGGTGGAAGCGCAGTCGGCCGTCAGACCGGGACTGTTCACGCAGTCTTTCCATGCCACTGGGTCAGGGAGAAAGAAAAGAACATAAGTGAACACTTGGATCGCCGGCCCGTCGACGCGCTTCCCCAGATAGGGCCCTGGTGCCGGCGCCTTGCCGGGGCTGGGGGACGGGGCGGGCGCCCAAGTGCTTCCGCCCGAATTCGACCTCCCGCCCGAGGATGAAGAGGAGGAACTGGTTCCCTTCTTCTTCTCGGACTTGGTTTTTGCGGGCTTCGTGCCCTTTCCGGGAACGCCGTTGTGGCAGCCGGTCAGCTCGCCCGTGTGACATTCCGGAACTCCCAACCCGCTGGGATCCGTGATGGTCACCGGGTTCTGCGTGCCGTAGCTGTAGCCGTTCAGAGTCTGTGGAATCTCGCTCTGGAGCAACGGGTCAACACTAATGAAACGGCCGATGCCGGGGTCGTATTCACGGGCGCCGAGGTGGGTGAGGCCGGTCGCCTTGGTGTCATCGGTGCCGCCGACGAAGCCCTTGGTGCCCGGCCAGGCTTTCGGCGCGTCCCCGCGGATCGCACCGAAGGGGAGGGTACGGCGCTGGGTGAGGGTCAGATCGGCCGCGCTGACGGCGAGTTGTCCTGTGCCGTGGTGATCGGCGATGGTGAAGGCAACGGTGCCGTCGTCGTTCCGGACCGCGCCCTGGCCACCGCCGATGTCGACGTAGCGGGTGGCCTTTGCCTTGTCAGCGCCTTTGGCAAGGGTGACTTCGGTATGTCCGAGGTAGAGGGTTGTTTCGGTGCTGGTCCGGCCGATGAGACGGTTGCCGTCCGCGTCATAGAGATACTCGGTGGTTCTGGCGCCTTCGGTGACCTTGGAGAGGTGGCCTTCGACGTCCCAGGCGAGTGTCTGGCCCGGTCGGCTCGTGGTGTTGCCAGCCTTGTCGTAGCCGTAATTGTCCGTACTGGTGCCGGCGGGACCGGTGCTTGTCACCGAGGTCAGCGAGTGAGCCAGCGCCTTGCCGGACCCGGGGTAGCTGTACGTCCGCTTGACGTCCTTGCTGGTGTCACCCGCAGGGTTGTGCTGGATTTCGGTGGCGCGGTTGCTGGCCTTGTCGTAGGTATAGCTCTGCCAGTACGGGGCGGGACCACCGATCTTGCTTGTAGCGGGAGTGGCGGAACAGGTGGCTGTGGGCTGTGTCCACGCTTCGGTGAGGCGGCGCAGGTGATCATAGGAAAAGCACTGGTTGTCGGTGCCGGTGCGGGAGACGTCGGCCATGGAGAGGACGTTTCCGGTGTCGTCGTAGCGATAAGTGGTGTTACGGTCCACGCCGTTCTGTTCTTCGCGGTCCACCCGCGATGTTGCGAGACGCTGAGTGCCCCACTCGTATGTGTTGGTGACCTGTGCCTTCTTACCGCCTCCGGACGGGCTCAGGCCGTACTGGAGGGGTTTGCCGGTGAGGCTGTAGCTGACGCTGCTGGTCATGCCCTCGCCGTACACGGCGACCTGTCGCAAGGTCTGGTCTTCGTATCCGTAGGTGACCGAGCCACCGGGCAGAGATCCGGCCGCCGAATAGCTGACGGTTCCGACCAGGCCGGAGAGCTTGAAAGCGGTGCCGGTCTGATAGGTGCCCTGCAGAACACCTTCAGCTTCGGGTATGACGACCGCGGTCCTCGTGGGACGGTAGAGCCGGTCATACGCGGTGACCTTGGACGTATACGCCTGGCCGTTGACATAGCGGGTGGATTCGGCGAGTTGGCCCTTGGCATCGGCGACCGTGTCGTAGACCCATGCGGACCGCAAGGCGCCGGTGGCCGTACCTTCGCGCAGTGCGGTCTTCCGGCCGAGGTTGTCGTAGGCGCTGACGAGGGTTGTGCCGCGGGCGTCAGTGGAGGAGGTGAGCTGGCCGCGATCGTCGTAGACGTTGGTCGTGGTGCCCTTGTCCGGATCGACCGTCCTGATCTGGCGGCCGAGTTGGTCGTAGGTGTAGCTCCAGGTGCTGCCCGACGGGTCGGTCAGCGTTCTCAGCTCGTCTCGCGGAGTGTAGTCGTACGTCGTGGTGTCGTACGGGGCGTCGGCATCGCGCTGGTGGTGCTGGAGGAGAGCGGTGGTCTGGCCGTGGGCGTCCTTGACCGTGGTACTGGCGATACCGCCGACGGGGGGTATGACGGTGGTGCGGTCTCCTCTGTATCGAGTGGCCGTGACATTGAGAACACTTCCGCCGTCACCGTTTCCGGCAATCTGACGGGACTCCACTTCACGTCCCAGACCGTCGAAGGTGGAGCGGGTCTGCGTTTCGACCGACAGAGCGTCTGCCGGTCTGAACAGCGTGGCGGATGGCTGGCCGGTGCTGTAGTACGGCGCAAACTTCTTTGCTGCCAGACCGCGCTCGTCGTAGAAGATATCCGTGAGGATGCTGCCACCGTCGGGTCCCGGGGCCTGGGTCTGCCGTTCGCGCAGGAATCCGTCGTAGAGGGCGTAGGAAGTGATCTGTCCACCGTTGTTGTCGAGGGTCCTGGTGGCGACCGCGACAGGCTTACCCTCCTCGACCACATAGGTGAACTGGTAACTGGGATTCAGGGTGTTGCGCCGGTCGGCCAGCCAGACCTTGGCCGCGCGGCCGAGCGCGTCGAAGGTGGACTCGGTGACGTTCCCGTTGGTGTCGGTCTCCGTCATCGGCAGTCCACGCAGCCCAAGAGCTTGGGCGGTGGTCTGCGCCGTGGACGCGTCTCCCGCCGTTGCAGGAGGTGTGGTGGTCTTGACCTGCGTCGGCAGGCCGGTCGCGGGGGTGTAGACCGTGGTGGTGGTACGGCCGTCTGCACGGGCGACGCGTGCAGGGGCGTTGTCGGCATCGACCGTGACATTTGCGGTCAGGTCGGTGCTGGTCAGCGTGCGACCGTAGCCGTCGTACGTCGTACCTGTCTCCAGATAGGTGGCCTTCGTGCCGTCGTGGCTCTTGAGCGTCGCCGACGCTGTGACATCGCCCTTGGTGGGAGCCGCGTCATAGGCACCGCCGTCGTAGGCGGTGCGAACGTCTGAGATCACGTCCTTGGAGCGATCGACCGTGGCGTCACAGGGCTTCGCCACGATCTCGACCCGTGAGGCCGCATCGAGAATCACGGCGTCGCTCGGGTATGTGGTGCGTGTACACCGATCGTCGGCCGTGCTGGCTGCGTCTCCGAAGTCGTCGATCTGGATGACGCGGCCTGCCACTGTGTCGTGCTTGGTCGCGGTTGACTTGATACGCCACTTGGCGCCCGCACCTTCGTCCAGGGATTCCCATTCCTTGGTGCTGGACGAGCCGGTGAGGTTCGCAGTGACTGTGCCCCAGCTTCGTGTCCTTTTCGCTGTTTCGTGGTGCCAGGGCCTGCTGACCGACTTGCTGAGGATCTTGCCGTCCGGCTTGTCGTAGGTGACCGTCTTGTAGCTGAATCCGGCTGTGGACTCGTGGTCGGTGATCGGGTCCCCCTCACCGTCGGCCAGGGGTACCGTCACGGACTTGGTGCCGTCCGCAGTGTCCTTGCGGTCACCGTCCATGCCTCGCAGGAAGTAGGAGTCCTGCTGGGATTTCATAGCCGCTGCGCCGCCCTGGCCCCCGGTCTGGACCCGGACCTGGCCGTAGCCGCGCCATTGCGACCAGGTCTTGTGCTTCTCCTTGGTCAGACCCTCATCGTCGTCGAAATGCCAAGCGGCACCGCCCAGATACTGGTAGCGGATCACCGCGTCCGGGGCACCGCCGGTGCGGTCCGTGGTAGTGGTGGAGGTGACCACATATTTGTTGAACCAGTGCCGCTCGGCGTCCGCAGTGCTGCTGCCGCCGATGTACTGGGGAAAGCACCGCGTGGTGTTCGTCTGCGGAGTCGGCAGAGCGTTCCAGTCGCAGGCGGATGCCGAGTAGTTGACGTCGACCTGACCACCGCTTTCATCGGCCACGGTGGAAAGCCGGGCCTTGATGAACGGGGCGAATCCGTCCCCGGTCTTGTCCAGACGGTTTTCGAGCTGTGTGTAGGTGAAAGTGGTCTTCGGGAGGGTGATGGCAGGGGTGGCCGAGTGCCCGGTGTGCTGAACCGAGTCGAGAAGCAACTGGTAGTCGGTGTCCGCCATGCCCCAGCGGTGACTGAGCTTCCAGGCATCGATCTTGCTGTAGGTGCCGTCGGCATTGAGGGTCTGGGTGGTGACGTCCGTCAGGCGCTTACGTGTCCAGAAGGACGGGGAAAGTCTCCCGTTGTCACACTTGGTACCCGCAGTGCAGTTCAGATCCCAAGGGGTGTCGTACCAGTAGGGCGCCTTGTCGCCGATCGTGGACGCGGCGCAGGTGACACCGGTCTGGGGCAGGCATCGCTCGGCGTTGTCGAAGATGACCTGGGCCTGTGGCTTGTCCGCGAACATCCGGTCGGACTTGAGGCCGTAATCGATACGTTCGAGGTAGCCCCCACGTGTGTAGGTGGTGTCGTCCTCCTCTTTGAGGTTACGTCCGTAGGAATTGGTCTCCTTGGTGTAGTGATAACCGATGGCGTTGCCATGGGGATCAACTGCGTAGTCGAGGTTCCAGCGCCAGGCTTGCTGGCACCAGGAACCCGCGAAGTCAGTGGCCTTGCAGGGCTCCCCTTCGTCGTTGCCGTAGATGGGTACGGTCCACGTCGAATCGGTGGCTTCCTTGCCGTCGGTCCAACCAGGCAGACGGTTGTAGCCGAAGTAGTAGCGGACGCCGTCCGGAGCGGTCAGCCGCCAGTACTCGCCGTCGTTGTCGCCGTTGCCCCGGTTGGTGGACTTCAGTCGCGCGATCCTGGTGCCGTCGTCCTGCTTGAGCTTGAACTCGTCCGCGCCGACAGGGACGAGTTCTCCGCCTTTGCCGTTGAAGCTGAGGAAGGCGTTGTCGTAAGCCCAGCACAGGTCGCCGGGCTTGTTGCCGTCGGCATTCTTCTGGTCGTCGTCGGCACAAGGCTTGTATCTGCGTTCGATGGATCCGGGCCACATGTTGAAGCCGTCGCCCGCCCAGGACGACTGGTTGTTGGTTCCGCCGGTACGTCCGTCAATCGTTCCCGACGAGTAGGAGAGACCGACGTTGGGTGTCAGACTCCCGGGGACATCGGGGACCGGCATGTCGTACGACCACCCGAAGTCACCCGTGCTGAGATCCGTGTTCCAGGCAGCTGACGGAGACAGAGAAGTCGCCTTGTAGTCGCCCTTGTCTCCCTCGGCAGCTGCGACAGCCGCCAAAACCTTTGCTTCGCCAGAAGCCAGTTCGACTCTCTTGGCCGTGAGAGTCTGTTTGGTGCCGTCGTTGACCGTGGCTATGGGCTTGGTGGTACGGCAAACGTCCTTGGACGGCGTGGTCAGCGCGCACGCCGGGAGTTCGACCAACCGCATCCGGGAGGCATACGAGCCACCGAAGGAGTTGGCGAAGTCCGCGTAGTCCACGCTGAGCGCAACCGTGGACGGGGCGGGCGAAGGAGCGGCCGGTGTCCCCGCGCTGGTTCGCGGCTGGAGGCTGAAGACCAGACCGCGCACGCCCAGGCGCTCGGTCTGTTCACGAGCGAACACACGCGTCTCAATTTTGACCGGTACGGCTGAGCTCTTCGGCGTGGAAGTCCCGGCCGTAGGAGTCGCAGACTCGGCCGCTGCGACGGCGATGGGAATCCCCTTCGCCTCAGCGAATCCGCCGGCCCCCGCCGTGTCTCCGCGTGGGATGGTGATCGTCCCCGTCGCGGCTTCCGGCCATGCTGTCCGGGGCATCTGCCTGGGGCCCTTGGGCTCCTGTGACTGGGTGCGGGGGACGATCTCGGCGTCATAGGTGCCGACGACCGGCCTCTCCGATGCGGGCAGACCTGGCAGGCCGGCCGCAGCCGCCCCGGCTTCCGTCGGCACTGCGGCATTCTGCAGGATCGCGCCGATCATCACTGCGGACAGGACCAGGGAAGTCCGTCGAAACAGTGGTCCGGGCACGTGTGGAGAGCGGGATCTCATAAGGATGTCCATCGCTGCCAGGCGCCGTGTGCTCTGAGTCAGGCACGGCGCGAACCATGAATGAAGTGAGGGCGAGGATGCCGAGGGCTGTGCCGGATCGGTGGGCACAGCCCTCGGAGGGAGGTCAACTGCTCGCGGGGACCTCGGTGGGGATGTCGAACCAGGTACCGGCCAGCTTCTCGATCTGGCTGTCGTTCAGGGCACCTTGGAAGGCCCATATGTCATCGGCCACGCCGGGGAAGTGCTCGCCCCACTTTCCTGCGGACTTTGCCCTGCCGACCTGAAGAGACTTGCCGGCCTTGAAGGTCAGCACATCGTCGGCCCAGGCAATGAGGTCCTCGCACGCAGTCTCGTCCGCCTCGCCGTTGCCGTCGTCGTCACCACAAGCCGTCTCTTGAAGGGCTCCGTTGACGTACAGGCGGGCTTCCTTGGCGAACCCGTCGTACACCACAGCCAGGTGGTTCCAGTCACGTACGTCGTAGAACTCGCTGTTGGCCACCCGCTTCACGGCGGCGGCCGTATCGTCCGCGTCCGGAAGAGTCAGTTCCCAGCGGCCTAGGGCTTCCATGTCTTTGCTGTCGGGCACGAAGCGGAGGCCGAACGCGCTCTGGTTGGTGCCTTCGCCACTCACCACAGCCACAGGCTTGGTCGGCATCGCCGCGCCGCGCGCCCACGCGGTGACGGTGAAACTGGAGCTGGTGTCGATGGGTACCGTGCCGGTGGCCGCGTAGTCGTCGACGCCGTCCAGTTCCAGCCCGCCGGAGTCGATCATTCCGGCGCCGAGCCGGGCTCCGCCGGACAGGCTCATGGCGTTGTTCTCCTCGGAGAGGTCGGGGGTGGTGACGGGCGTGCTGCCGTTGGTCCCCTCGAAGTTCCAGCGGCCCTTGACCACCGGGCTCTGCTTGAACAACTGCCGTACCTCGTCCGCCGAGACCGGGCGGTCGAAGATCTTCACCTCGTCGATCTGGCCGGGGAAGAACGAATCCGGTGTGCCCTCGTAGGAGCCGGCGCCGATCTGGACCGGGCCGCCCGCGTACCAGGTTTCGGAGACGGCCGCGCGGCCCGCTTCGACGCCATTGACGTACAAGGTGAGCTGGTTGGCGACAGTGTCGTGGACGCCCACCAGGTGGGTCCATTCACCGCCGTACGCGGTTCTGCCCTCGGCCTGCATGGCGCGGATGGCGTTGGAGTCGGGGGTGTCGGAGATGTACTGGTTGAAGACCCACCGGTCGTACGCGTTGGAGTAGTACAGCTCGAAGCCGGATTTGTGGTCCCCTGCCTGCGTCGCGATGATCGCCGCGTGGTCGGGCTTGGTCTTGGAGAGTTTCGCCCAGGCCGAGACCGTGAAGCTGCGCCGGTTGTTGACGTGCGGCGCGGCGGCGGTGGCGTAGTCGTCCTTTCCGTCGAGCGTCAGCGCCTTGCCGGTCATCCCGGCGCGGCCTGGGGTGGCGCCGCCCTTGAGGACGGCCGGGTGGACGTCGGCGCGGCCGGTGACGCGGGTCGCGTCGGCCGGTTCGTCCAGGGGGAAGACCGCGCGGGCCGGGCGGCCCGTTCCGATGGGCTGCTTGTTGTGCAGGCGGGTGACCTCGGTGGCCGTGAGCGGCTTGTCGTAGATCCGTACGTCGTCGATGGTCCCCGGGAAGAACGAGGCGGGCGAACCGCTGTACGAGCCCGCGCCGATCTGGAGTCCGCGGCGCGCGTCCCACGGCGTGGTGTACGGGGTCGTGCCGACCAGCTTGCCCTGGACGTACAGCTTCAGCTCCCCGTCGGTCTGGCTGTACGTCCCGGCGAGATGCGTCCACGTCCCGGCCTTCGCGTCGCCCGGTGCCGCCGACATGACACGTACCGCGTTCGATTCCGGGGTGTCGGAGAGGTACTGGTTGAAGACCCAGCGGTCGTAGGACTTGGAGTAGTACAGCTCGAAGCCCGGGCTGTGGTTGCCCGGCTGCGTGGCGATGATCGCCGCGGTCTCCGGCGTCCTGGACAGCTTCACCCAGGCCGCCGCGGAGAAGCCGCTCTCGGTGGCCACCGTGGGGATGTCCGTCTGCGCGTAGTCGTCGACCCCGTCGAACGAGACCGCCGTACCGATCGCGCCCGCCACCCCCGGGGTGGCCCCGCCGCGCAGCTCGGCGACGCGGGAGCCGGCCGTGCCCTCGGCCGAGGTGGCCCCGGCCGGATCGTCGAGGTTCCAGGCGGCCCGCTCGGGCTGACCGGCCTTCACCCGGTACTGATAGGTGCGGATCTCACTGCCGTTGCCCGCCGCGTCGAAGGCCTGGGCGGTGACGAAGTTCAGCCCCGGCTCGGAGGGAAGCACCTGGGCGGTCTTCGCCGCGCCGCCCGTGGTGGTCAGCGCGTTCTTCGAGGACGGGTCCGTGTTGACCCCGAACCAGTACCTGACCACATCGCTGTCGGCGGCCTTCAGTTGGAACGTGCCGTACTTGCCGACCCCGTCCGACCACGGGTCGTCCGGATTCTCCGGATCGGACGCCGGATACTCCCCGGAGGAGACCGCCGGAGCCTTGGGCACACTCGTGTCGTACGTGAAGTAACAGCCCGTCGGGTCCCCGGCGGTCGACCAGGGAGAGTACTGCGCCCCGTCGTACGACCTCACGTACCAGGCCACCTGCTTGTTCTTCGGCACCGACGACGGCAGCCCGATCGAGAAGCTCGACCCCGACTTCTTCGCCGTGGTGCGGGAGGGGCTCCAGCGGGCCACCATCCCCTTGCCGTCCCCCGTGTCCCAGGACGCCTGGAACTGTACGGAGACGTTGTCGCCGTCCGGGTCGGTCACCTTGTTCGCGTAGATCTTGCCCAGGGTGCGCACCCTGGCTGCGCTCGCCGGCTTCTTGCAGGTCCCGCCGTACTCCATCGTGAGCTGCGACATCTTGATCTGCGGCGGCGGACGGTTGTACTTCACCCGCAGATAGGCCTTGTCCGAGAAGCGCTTCCAGCCGTACGCGTCCGACTCACTGCCCGCGCGCAGCCCGAACGTCATCGTGGACCACTTGCCGTTCGCGGCTTCCTGCACGGCCGACTTCACGTCGAACTCCGCGTCCTTCGCCGAACAGCCGTCGTAGCCGTAGGCGAAGGAACTCGACCGCAGCTCCTTGATCCAGAAACCCGCGGCCTTCTGCGAGTTCCACGTCGTCGAGGACGAGATGTCCTTCGTGCGCCAAAGCTCCACGCTGCGCGCATCACACGACGCCGACCAGGTGTTGCGCACCACGAACTCCGCCGACAGGACCGTCTTCCCGGCGAACTTCGAGGTGGGGATGCGGTAGAAGAGCCGCTTGGTGTCGTTCGGCTGGCAGTAGGACCAGTTGCAGTAGCCCATCCCGGCAGTCGACTCGCCGTTGAACTTCCACTGCGGTGACGACGCCCAGTACTCCGACGCCATCGTCCAGGCCGACGCCCTCGGCGAATACCACTGCGGATCGATGAACACCGGATACACCGTGTCCGCGCCCGACAGCACCTCCGCGTCCGGGGTCAGTACGAGGGCGTCGCCCGTCGCGGGCACGGCCACTTCCACGGCCGCCAGCTTGCCCGACTCGCTCGCGCCGGGTTCCCGCGCCGCGCCTTCGCCCTCGCCGCTCCCGACGGCCGCCCGCTTCCGGGCGGATCGCGTACCGTCACCGGCCGGGGTGCTGGAGTCCCACATCATCGGCTTCGGCGCCTCGAACACCGCGCCCCGCGCGCCCCGGTCGACCGCTTCCAGGCCGCCCTCGGCCGTCTCGCGTACGTCCACGCCCTCCGCGGCGAGGCCGAGGCGCAGCGTGGCCAGCTTCTCGCTCGCCGCGGCCTCGGCCGTCTTCACGACGAGCAGTTGGGTGAAGCCGTCCTCCTGCGCGCCCATCCGCAGATCGACCCCGGGGAGCACGTCGCGGTACGTGGCGGTGGAGCCGCTCAGCTCCGGCGCGGGCAGGGGATCGGGCCAGGAGAGCGCGACCTCGCGCCCCGCCTTGTCCATCCGTACGAGCGGCTCGGAACCCCCCGACGAGAACCGGATCCCCACGGTGGACACCTTCGGGGCGACCGTTCCGTCCGGGGCCTTGGCCAGCTCGGTGTCGACGGGCCGCCACGCGCCGTCGACCCGGGCCCGTACGGGACGCAGGTACTCGCGCGCCTCCAACGCGCCCTCGGGCGTGGCGAACACATCGCTGTGCTCACCGCGGAGGGAGGCGATCTCGACGGGGTTGCCCGAACGTTTCGCCTCGGCGAGCGCGCCGTCGGTGGTCGCCTCCGCGGCGGCCTCGCCGGAGTCCTGCTTCGCGCCGTGGGCCGAGGTTGATCCGGCCGGCGCGGACGCCGGCCGTGCGGTGGCCGGCAGTGCGGTCAGCGGGACGAGACCCGCCGCCAGTACGACGGCGAGCCCGCACACCAGGCCTCCCGCGTACCGCGGACCGCGCCCGCGTCCCTGCTCCCGGACATCACGATGTCCCCACACCCCACCCATGGATCCCCGCCCCAAGCATCACAGGAAGTACACAACTTCGCTGAGTCAACTGCCCGTCGCGCAGGGTTGTCAATGGAGATCTTCGGGGCCATCCAGGCCCAAGCGGGGCGAACCGCCGGAGCGGGTGAACTGTCAGATGCCCTGCCAGTCCGGTTTGGACGCGAACGTCGCGCGGAAGTAGTCGGCCAGCTTCAGCCGTGAGGCCGCCGCCTCGTCCACGACCACCGTCGCGTGCGGGTGGAGCTGGAGCGCGGACGCGGGGACGAGCGCGGCGACCGGGCCCTCGACCGCCTGGGCGACCGCGTCCGCCTTGCCCTCGCCGGTGGCGAGGAGGATCAGGTGGCGGGCCTCCAGGATGGTGCCGATGCCCTGGGTGATCACGTGGTGGGGGACCTCGTCCGGGCTGTCGAAGAAGCGCGCGTTGTCCTCGCGGGTCCGGCGGGTCAGGGTCTTGATCCGGGTGCGGGAGGCGAGGGAGGAGCAGGGTTCGTTGAAGCCGATGTGGCCGTCCGTGCCGATGCCGAGGAGCTGGAGGTCGACCCCGCCCGCCTCGGTGAGCGCACGGTCGTACGCCTCGCACGCCGCCTGGACGTCCTCGGCGCTGCCGTCGGGGCCGAGGAAGGCGCTCGGGGCCAGGCCGAGCGGTTCGACGACCTCGCGCAGGACGACGGAGCGGTACGACTCGGGGTGGCCCGGCGGTAGCCCCACGTATTCGTCGAGCTGGGCTATGCGGGCGCCCGAGGCGTCCACGGTGCCCGCCCTGACCTGGGCCGCCAGCGCCTGGTAGATGGGCAGCGGGGTGGATCCTGTGGCCACGCCGAGCAGGGCGTCGGGCTTGCGGCGCAGCAGTGCGGCGATGCTGTCGGCGATGAGTGCGCCGCCCGCGGCGGCGTCCTGGACGATGACCACTTCCACGCTGGGCCTGCCGATCTGAAAGGTGAGTCTCTTGTGGTATAGACCAATTCTAGCAGAGGGGTCCTGATCGGTTCTTGGATCCGGGGAAGGAAGGGGCAAGAAGGGGGGAGCGGCGGAGCCCGGTGGCGGGGGTTCCACCGGGCGTGTTCGATTGGGGGCGGGGGCGTCACTGACATGGAGGGCACCCAGCATGTCTGCCGCGTTTCCCGCCGGGCCGAGCGAGTACCCGGGCCGCATCATGGCCGCCGAGGTGCTGGAACAGCCCGCGGTGCTGCGGCGGATCCTCGGCGAGGGGGCGCCCAGGATCCGCGAGGTGGCGGAAGCCGTCGCGGCGCGCAAGCCTCGCTTCGTGCTGCTCGCGGCGCGCGGCACGTCCGATCACGCGGCGCTGTACGCGAAGTACCTGCTGGAGATCCGGCGCGGGCTGCCCTGCGGGCTCGCCTCCATGTCCACCATGACGGCGTACGGCGCGCGTCCCGATCTCACCGGGGTGCTCTTCGTCAGTGTCAGCCAGTGGGGCGGCTCGCCGGACCTGGTGGCCGCGACCTGGGCCGCGCGGGAGGCGGGCGCGGTCACCCTCGCGGTGACGAACAATCCCGACTCGGCGCTCGCGGCCGTGGCCGAGTTCCATATCGACGTCCTGGCCGGCGCGGAACGGGCGCTGCCCGCCACCAAGTCGTACACCGCCTCGCTGCTCGCGCTGTACCTCTTCGTCGAGGGCCTCGGCGGCGCGGACGGCACCGGGGCCGCGTCGGTCGTGCCGGATCTCGCGGACCAGGTCCTCGCCCGGGGCGCGGAGGTGCGGACGCTCGCCACCCGCTACCGGTTCGCCGGGGGGATGGCCGTGGTCTCGCGGGGGTACGGGTATCCCACGGCCAGGGAGGCGGCCCTGAAGCTGATGGAGACCAGCTACCTCCCCGCTCTCGCGTACTCCGGCGCGGACCTGCTGCACGGCCCGCTCGCGGTGATGGACAACCGTTCGCCGGTGATCGCCGTCGTCTCCGAGGGCAAGGGCGGCGAGGCGCTCCGCCCGGTCCTGGACCGGCTGCGCGGGCGGGGTGCCGATCTCTGTGTGGTGGGCCCGGCGGCGGAGACCGGGCGGGCCTCGGCGGGCTTCGTCCTGCCGGTGGAGGGGGTGGGGGAGGAGCTTCAGCCGATCCTGGAGATCCTGCCGCTCCACCTTCTGGCCTACGAGATCGCCCTCGCCCGCGGTTACGACCCGGACGCTCCCCGGACGATGGCCAAGACGCCCGAGTCGAGCTGAGGGGCGGGCGGGACCGGCCCGGGACACACCCGCGGGCCGCGGCGCCGCGACGGGACCCTCAACCCGTACGGCACCGCAGCCCGGAGTTGCTACGGCCGACAGGTGTGCGGTCCCGGCGGCCGTGGGGAGAGGTTCCGCCGCAGTCAGGGCAGAGAGCGCCGGCACCTCGTTCCGCCCTCCTGTGCGGGGAGGACGGAAGCCTGTGCACCCATTGTGGACTAGACCATTCGGAGGTGTCCATGCCCGCGGTGCGTACGGTGAGCCTAATTCGCCGCCTACCCTCCGGTACAGACCGCGGGCCGTCCCGATCCCACGGGTACGCTCGCAGGTGTGCCCTCCATGAACGAACTCGTACGCCAGCACACAGCCCTCGGTGAATCCGACCTGGAGTGGCTGCATCTGCTGGTCTCGGAGTGGCAGCTGCTCTCCGACCTCTCCTTCGCCGACCTCGTCCTCTGGGTCCCCACCCGGGACGGCACCCGCTACGTCTCGGTCGCCCAGATGCGGCCCAACACCGGACCGACCTCCTATCAGGACGACATGGTGGGCCACCTCGTGCCGCGCGGGCGCCGGCCGCTGCTGGACGCCGCGCTGGACGAGGGGCGGATCGTCCGGGAGGGCGACCCCGAGTGGCGTGAGGAGGTGCCCGTACGGGTCGAGTCCATCCCCGTACGGCGTGAGGGCCGCATCCTCGGGGTCATCGCCCGCAACACCAACCTCCTCACCGTCCGCACCCCGAGCCGGCTGGAGCTGAGCTATCTCCAGTCCGCCTCCGACCTGGCACAGATGATCGCCGCAGGAACCTTTCCCTTCCCCGGCCAGCAGGTCGACATGGACGCCTCGCCCCGCGTCGGGGACGGGCTGATCCGGCTCGACGCCGACGGGCTCGTCCAGTACGCCAGCCCCAACGCCCTCTCCGCGTATCACCGGCTGGGACTCGCGTCCGACCTGGTGGGACAGCACCTCGGCCGGGCCACCGACCAACTCGCGCCCGCCCGGGGGCCGGTGGACGAGGCCATGGTCAAGCTGGCCAGCGGTTACGCGCCCCGGGAGACCGAGGTCGAGGGCAACGGCGGGGTCATCCAGCTGCGCACCATCCCGCTCAAGCCGAAGGGCACCCGGATCGGCTCCCTGGTGCTCCTGCGTGACGTGACGGAACTCCGCCGCCGCGAGCGCGAGTTGATCACCAAGGACGCCACCATCCGGGAGATCCACCACCGGGTGAAGAACAACCTCCAGACGGTCGCGGCGCTGCTGCGCCTCCAGGCCCGGCGGATGGACTCCGTGCGGGGCCGGGAAGCGCTCAACGAGGCGGTGCGGCGCGTCGGTTCGATCGCCATCGTCCATGAGACGCTGTCTCAGAACCTGGACGAGCGGGTCGAGTTCGACGAGATCGCCGACCGGGTCCTGGCGATGGTGGCGGAGATCTCGCCCGGCAAGATCCTCTGCCGGCGTACGGGGCGGTTCGGCATCCTGGACGCCGAAGTGGCCACCCCGCTCTCCATGGTGCTCACCGAAATCCTCCAGAACGCGCTGGAGCACGCCTTCGCGCCGGGGGAGGAGGGCCGGGTGGACGTCTCCGCGATCCGCAGCGGGGACTCGCCGGCGAAGAAGCAGCGGCGTACGGGCGTCCCGGGCGCCTCGGGCACCCGGCTGATGATCACCGTCCAGGACGACGGGCGCGGGCTGCCCGAGGGGTTCGATCCGCAGCGGGCCGGGAATCTCGGGCTCCAGATCGTACGGACGCTGGTGGAGGGCGAGTTGGGCGGCACGTTCGACATGGTGCCCGCGCCGGTGCGCGGCACGCGCGTCCTGCTGGACATTCCGGTGGAGCCGCAGAAGTAGCCGCGCCGGCGGCGGCGTACGCGCTGGGGCGCAGGCCGGTACGTACCGGCCTGCGCCCGGGTGCGGACCCGGGCGCGGCGCCC
>NZ_JBHZEJ010000102.1:0-22268 GCF_042756365.1 Streptomyces sp. NPDC059092 | reverse complement strand
ACCGTTGCCGATGCGGACGCCGGGCATCACCGTCGCGCGGTAGCCGAACCAGACGTCATGTCCGACCACGGTCACGAGCACGAAGTCGGAGACGGCGCATGTGCTGGTCTCGTCATCTCTGATCACTTCTGATCATACTCATGCTGAGTCAATGCTGACTTTTATGATGACCCGTCAGTTCGCCGTCGACCATTGAGGGTAACGCTGTGTGACTGTTGGGTGCTCGGAGTCGCTGACGCGTAGCTCGCCAGCGCGCCCGTATTTCTGTCGCCACCTGCGCAGACTTCACCTGCCCCGGACCCGCATTTCGGTCGTGCTCGCCAACTTCTCCCCGCGCCTGAGCGCGAAGAACGACACCGAGTCGGCGACTGGGTCGAGGTGAGCAATGTCGAGTTCGCCTGCACGTCTCGGTTTCGGGAGGACCGCTGAGTATGGCCTCGATGGTGTACATGCGACCGTTCTCTGGCGGCAACCTGGATTGGACCGCCGCTGTGTCCCAGGTCCGTGGAAGACCCCGGACGGTATCTGGGTTGCGCCTTGGCCGTCCTGAGCTCTTCGCATGGAGACCCTGAGGCTCCCCCTGCTGGCCGGACAGCTTGATACTGGGACGGATGGTCCCGGAGGAAGCAGTCACAGGGAAAGCGACCGCCTTCTTCGCGCAGGACAAGGTGAGGTAGACACCGTGGCACGGTGTCGTTTCATCGATGCGGAGAAGGTATCGGAGGGTAATCCTGCAGGTCACAGCGTTGCGTTTCTGTGCCGTGTGCAGAGAGTGCCCCGTTCCGCCTACTACGCGCACAGGGCGTCATGGCCGGCCCGGACGGTGCGGGAGCGGGCCGAGGAGGTGCTGGTGGGCGAGATCCGGGTGCTTCACGCCGGATCTCGCGGTGCCTACTGGGTCCCGCGGATCCACGCCGCCCTGCGGCGGGCCGGGCGGGTGGTGAACTCCAAGAAGATCGAGCGGCTGATGCGCAAGCACCGGATCGTCGGGATCACCCGCCGTCGGCGGCGGGGCCTGACCCGGCAGGCGAAGCGGGCGGTGTTCGCGCTCGACCTGATCGGCCGGGACTTCACCGCGCCCCGGCCCGGGATGCGGCTCGTCGGTGACATGACTGAACTCGGCACGCTGGAAGGGAAGTTGTATCTGGCGACCTGTATCGATCTCGCGACGCGGGAGGTGGTCGGCTGGGCGATGGCCGACCACCACCGCGCCGAGCTGCCGGTCGCCGCCTTGCGGATGGCGGCCGGGCGTGGCGGCCTGGAGCAGGGTTGCGTCATGCATACGGATCGCGGCAGCGAGTACACGAGTGACGAATTCCGCAGCGAAATACGCAAGTTGCACATGAGGCAGTCGATGGGGCGCGTCGGCTCTTGTGACGATAATGCCGCCGCGGAAAGCTGGTTCGCCATCCTGAAAGCGGAGATCGGGACGACCATGTGGGAGACCCGCGAGGCCACCCGGGCCGACGTTTTCCGCTACGTCGAGTACAACCGCAGCCGGCTCCGCCGGCACCCCGACTACGGGTACGTCACCCCGCTCGAAACGGGATCCTTGCTCAGGCAGAGCCTCGTTCCGGCAGCGTAAACACCCGCTGTCCAGTTCGCGGGGGGAACTTCAGTATGCGCTTCCCACCACAACCGTGGGAGGTGAAGGTTGTCTGCTGTCAGCTGGTTGATCGTTTCGCGCGGTGGGGACGGCTCAGCGCATCTGATGCTTCGAGGCCATCTCCAGGTTGGATTCGATCGCTCTGACCTGGGCTGTCAGGTATCTGGGCACGAAGGCTCCGCTGCGCGTACGTTTTCAGCAGTTCGCGGTGGTGAACCTCGTCGCGGGCTCGGCGCCGCTGCCTGAATCCGCTTCGGGGAGTTGCCAGCGGGCGATGCCGCCGTAGGCGTCTTCATTGATCAGCGCTCCACCCTTTGTGGGCACGTTCATGTCGGTGATGGCCTTGTACTCCCGGTTGGATTCGATCTCGGCGTAGGGGGTGTGGGCGTCGATGCAGCCCCACCACGGCGCGTCCGTGCAGTCCCAGCCCTCGGCCGTGTCCGGGCCATGCTCCCACTTGATGCCGTTGTCGGTTTGCGCTCCGGGCATGCCTCCGGTCTTGGACTTCATGGTGAAGGCGATAGCCAGGGCGTACTTCCCGGACAGGGCGAGGGTCTTGTCCTTGGCGAATGCGTTTCGATAGGCGATTCCGGTGAGCGTGAACTGCATTGGGTGACCTTCGGTGTCCCTGAGTGTCACGGTCTGACCGATCGATCTCGTCGTTGGGTCTCCGTCGTCGATCCCCTGTGGTGCCTGGCTCTCGGTCCTGGCGTGGGCATCCCGGCGGCGTCGAAGTCGGCAGTGTCCGCACCGATCAGGGTCATGTGGCCGGCGAGTCTCCGGCTGTTCTGCGAGGGCGGCTCCCCCTTGACCTGCTCGGCACCGGGGACCTGCCAGCTGTCGGGGAGGCGTTTCCAGACCATCGCGGCGTCATCGAGCAGGCCCCCGCGCACGTCGCGGTGGCGCGAGTGGTCTGCCCGGGCCACCGGGGAGCCGACTGCGAGCGCGGCTCCTGAGCTGCCCACGACGAAGGCTCGCCGGGAGATCGGGGTCATGGCTTCGGCCTCCCGAGGGCTCCCGGCACCATCGATGGCTTTCTCACCGTCAGAGATCCGAGGAATATGCGTCTGGACGAGGATGATCCGGGCGTTCGTCGTCTCCTCGCGCCGATACATTGGATGACTCGCGGAATCAGTGACATGGAACGTCGTCGTCAAGTCTTCAGACGTAATTGATCGGGCGAATGAGTCGTAGAAGCGGACCGCTGGGAGCTGCGGCGGCTGGTGGTGCGGCAACGCGACCCCGAACAGGGAGGCCTTGTGCGGAGGTACCGCAATGGGGATCATGAGGCCGCCGCCCGCGAAGGCAGCACCTGAATACTACTCAACTCATATGTCTACAACGGAGTTTGCATGAGGCTATGGATGCGCTCGGGGGCCGTGGCGGTTGCCGCCGCGCTGGCCCTGGGCATGGCGCCCGGGATCAGACCCGGCCTGTCGGCCGCGGCGGAGACCGCACCGGCGGAAGGTACGGCGCACAGTGGCGGCCGCACCGTCACCCTGATCACCGGGGACACGGTGACGACCGACGGTGCGGGGCGGGTCACCGGGGTCCGGGCGGGTGAGGGACGCGAGGACATCGCGATCTCGGTCCACCGCTACCAGGACCGCAGCTACGTGATCCCCGGGGACGCGGTGCGGCCGCTGGCCGAGGGCACCGTGGACCGGCGGCTGTTCGATGTGACGGAGCTGCTCGCCTCGGACAACGGCGACACACAGCGGAACTCGACGCCGCTGATCGTGACCTACCGTACGGCCGGTGAGGAATCGGCGAAACGGGAACTCGCCGCCGCCGACGCGGACGTCGAGCGGAACCTGCCGGTGATCAACGGCCAGGCGGTCGAGGTGTCCGGGGCCAACGCCTCGCAGGTGTGGAACGCACTCACGGACGCCGGTACGGGCGCCAGGGCGGGTGCCACCCGGATCGCCTCCGGCATCGAAAAGGTGTGGCTGGACGCCGCCCGGACGGCGAGCCTGGACCAGAGCGTGCCGCAGATCGGCGCGCCCACGGCATGGGCCTCCGGCTACGACGGCAAGGGCGTCACCATCGCCGTACTGGACACGGGCGTGGACCAGACCCACGCGGATCTGGCTGACCAGGAGATCGCCGAGAAGAACTTCGGCTCCTCGCCGGACAACGTGGACCGGGTCGGCCACGGCACCCATGTCGCCTCCACCGCGGCCGGTTCCGGCGCCAGGTCCGGCGGCCGCTACAAGGGTGTCGCCCCCGGCGCGAAGATCCTCGACGCCAAGGTCCTCAACGACAGCGGATCGGGCTCCGAGTCGGACATCATCGCCGGTATGCAGTGGGCCGTCGACCAGAATGCCAACGTTGTCAACCTCTCCCTGGGCGGCACCGACAGCGCGGGCACCGACCCGCTGGAAGAGGCCGTCAACACCCTGTCCGCCACGACCGGAACACTGTTCGTGGTAGCCGCCGGCAACGCGGGGCCCCTCGCCGGCACCGTCGGCTCTCCCGGCAGCGCGGCCGCCGCGCTCACCGTCGGCGCGGTGGACAAGCAGGACCGGATCGCCACCTTCTCCAGCGTGGGCCCCACCCAGGACGGCTCCCTGAAGCCCGACCTCACCGCGCCGGGCCGGTTCATCGTCGCAGCCAAGGCGGCCGAGGGCACGATAGGCACCCCCGCCGGCGACGGATACGTCTCCCTCAACGGCACCTCGATGGCCACCCCGCATGTCGCGGGCGCCGCGGCCATCCTCGCCCAGCGGCACCCCGACTGGACCGGGCAGCAGCTCAAGCAGGCCCTCGTCTCCTCCACGAAGCCCACGGCCGGCCTGACCGCGCAGCAGCAGGGCACCGGGCGGGTGGACGTCGCGAAAGCCGTCGGACAGACGGTGAGCAGTGAGGCGTCGTCCGTCGGCTTCGGTGCACAGCAGTGGCCGCACACCGACGACACTCCGCTGACCAAGAAGATCACGTACCGCAACACCGGCACCTCGGCGGTCACCCTCCGCCTGGCCGTCCAGGCGACCGACGCCGACGGAAAGCCCGCTCCCCGGGGGCTGTTCACCGTTTCGCCGAAGCGCGTCACCGTGCCCGCGGGCGGCACCGCCTCCGTGAACGTGACCGCCGACACCCGCACCGTACCGGCGGGAGGCGATTACTCGGGCGCTCTGGTCGCCACTGGCGGCGGCCGGAGCGTACGCACCGCCCTGGCGGCCGACGCCGAGGTGGAGTCGTACGACCTGACGATGAACGTCCTCGACGGCAACGGCGACCCGGCGTACTTCCCGTTCATCATCCTCTACGGCCTGGACAGCCCGGCCCTGCTGTGGAACCAGCGGGACACCGACGGCATCGCGCGGTTCCGCGCGCCGAAGGGGGCGTACAACGCCTTCGCCCTTGTCACCACCTGGAGTGGTGCGGGCGCGGGGACGGCGGAACTGGTGCAGCCGCGGCTGTCGCTGACCGCGGACACCCGCACGGTCCTGGACGCCCGTGAGGCCAAGCCGGTCTCGCTCACCCCACCGGACCCTGACGCCACGTCCAACGGCGCCTACGCCTCGTACATGATGCGCGCGGCCGGGTCGGGTCTCGCCGTGGGCATTCTGACCGGCAGTGATTTCTCGCGGCTCAGGATCGCCCAGTCCGGCGCCTCGGCATCACCCTCCGACGGTTTCGAGGCCCAGGTCGGCGCCACCTTCAGCAAGGGCACCGACACCGCGTACGACCTGCTGTACACCAAATCCGGCTCGTTCTTCGACGGCTTCTCGCACACGACAAGTACGAGCGAACTCGCGCGCGCGGACATCAGCGCGGGCGCTCCCGCGGCGGGCAAGACGGGCAGTGTCGGGGCCGCCTGGTACTCGCCGTTCGACGAGGGCTACAGCGTCGCCGCCACCGACTTCGCCCTCCCGGGGCGTCAGCGGCACTACGTCACCGTGCCCAAGAACTACACCTGGGGCTTCGACTTCCTGCAGAAGGGCGCGGACGACGGCCACGAGACGTACCAGAGCAGCGCGGGCCGGACGTACCGGGCCGGACGGAGCTACTCGGAGACCTTCAACACCGGAGTGTTCGGCCCCAGCCTGGCCGAAGGACCGGGTGGCGGAGGCGTGTCGCGTACCGGTGACGACCTGAAGATATGTCTGCCGCAGTTCACCGACGGCTCCGGCCATGTCGGCGACTCCGTGACCGGGACGGCCAAGGTCACCCTCACCTCGGGCGGCGTCCCCTACCTGTACCGCACATCGAGCGCACTGGAGAGGAAGTACCTGCGCTGCCGGCCCGTCACCACGCTCCCCGCGGCACGGCAGTCCTACCGCCTCACCTCGGAGTTCTCCCGGCCTGCCGAGGTCTCCGGGGTCAGCACCCGGGTCAGCGCCTCCTGGACGTTCGTCTCCGGCCGTGTGTCCGGCACGCGTGAAGCCGTACTGCCGCTTTCCTCGGTCCGCTTCGCCCCCGAACTGACGTCAGCCAGCACGGCGAAGGCGGGCACCCGTCTGACGGTGCCGCTCGTCGTCGAGGGGGCGGCGGCCACGCGGGGAGTGAAGGCGCTCACGGTGGAGGTCTCGTACGACGCGGGGGCCACCTGGCGGAAGACGGACGTCCGTTCCTCCGGGAGCACGCGCCAGGTGACGCTGACCCACCCCGCGGACGCCGGGTCCGTCTCCTTCCGAGCCCGTCTGACGGACACGGGCGGGGACACACACACGGTGACGATCACCGACGCGTACCGCCTGACACGCTAACCGCAACGCCGTGTAGTTAGGGCTTGCCGGGAAACAAGCCCCAACTACACGGCGTTCCGCCCTAGCTTGACTCTGTCGGGGATCTTGGAGTTGTCAAGGTCAGGTGCCCAGGGTGCGCCAGGATTTTGGCCTGGAGATCCCGCACCGGTCGAGGTAGCTCTGGAAGGCGGTCGGTCGTCGGGAACGGGGTGCCTTCTCCGTTGGTGGGAGACCGCTGAGGCGCTCGATGTTGATGGCGATGGCCGTCAGGACGTGCTGAACGTGGGCTTTGCTCTGTCCGCGGTAGCGACAGCGGCGCATGCCGTGTCCGTGGGCGAACTCGTTGACCGTGCCCTCCACTCCGGAGCGGACCGCATAGCGGGCCTTCCACTCGGGCGTCTGCTGCTCGGCACGGACGCGGAGTTGCAGGTCGCGGAGCTCGCGCGGGGGAAAGCCCACGGTGCGGGCATTGTCGGCGGTGCTGGTGCACTGGGTGCGGGCAGGGCAGGGACGGCACTGGCTCTTGGTGAACCGTGCCACGATCAGCGGGGCAGCGGTGGGCGAGGAGGTCGGGTAGGGGCCGTGCCAGCCCGCGCTGACCTGGCCCTGGGGACAGGTGACCCGCCGAAGGTCGAAGTCGATGTGGAAGTCGTCCCGGGCGAAGCCCTCGCCTCGGCGGTGCTGGTGCGTGGGGTTGCTCTTCAGCGGCCCGGAGACGGTGACCTGGTGTTCACGGGCGGCTTGTTCCAGGTGGGGCAGGGAGGTGTAGCCGGCGTCGACCAGGTGCTCGGCGGGCAGCAGTCCGCGGCGGGCCAGGCGGGTGTGGATGCCGGGCAGGACCTGGCTATCGTGGGTGGTGGACGCGGTGGTGGCCACGTCAGTGATCACGTTGGGGCCGTCGGACGCGCAGGTCTCGGTCAGATGGGCGGCGAACCCCTTCCAGCTGATGATGTGTCCGTGCCGTGCGTAGCGGGCCGAGGTGTCGTAGGGCGAGACGATCGCCCGGGACGAGGGCGGTAGCCCGGGCCCGCCTTCCTTCTCTGCGGTGCGCCAGCGCAGGCGTCCTGCGGCGTCACGGTGGTAGTTCTGCACCATGATCTGGCGCAGGGCCTGGACGCGGAGACCGGACGTGCGGTGCGCTCCGTGCCGGTAGAGATGTTCCAGGAGCCGGACGCCGTCGTCTCCGGCGGCAAGAATCCTGGTCATGGGCTTGGTGGGGTTCTTGCCCAGGCGGACTGGCCGGCCGTAGCGGAGTCCCCAGTCCTCGTCGATGAGCCCGTCGAGCAGGTGAGGGGAGGTGCCGGCGACTTCTTCGAGTGCGGCGCGGACCGCCTCGGTGATCAGCTCCAGGCGGGTCAGGTCACGCACCGCGGCCAGGACGTGGGTGGAGTCGGTGCGCTGCGTAGTGCGCTCGCGCACCAGTCCGGCCTCCTTGAGGCGGGCCAGTGCGAGGTCGAGGAGGCGGTCGGCACGGCCGTCCTCGGTGAGACGGTCGCGGAAGTCGGCCAGCACGCTGTGGTGGAAGCCGGGATCATCCAGTTCCATGGCCATGGCGTACTTGAAGTCGATGCGGCAGCGGACCGACTCGGCGGCCTGCCGGTCCGACAGGCCAAGGAGGAACTGCAGTACGCAGACGGTGGCCAGCTGAGCAGGCGAAACCCCTGGACGTCCGTCCCGCGGGTACCAGTCGGCGAAGTCCTCGTCGCGCCACAGCCCGTCCAGCCGGTCCCGTACCCATATCGCCGTCGTGCCAGCCGGGTTGCTCGCCCGCGCGATCTGCGCGGTCAGAGGCGGAACGTGCTCACCGGAACGGGGGCGCAGGGACAACGGGCACCTCGACAGCTTCATCGGACGGCGGAACTACCCGAGCATGCCCGTCGACCATGCTGCCGCACCGGGAAACTCCAAGATCCCCGACAGAGTCAAGCTAGGGCGTGTTTCGAAAGTCCCTGCCCCAGCCTTCGGCCGGGAGGTGCCCCCAGCCCGGCGACGCCCGGCTCCCGGGGCCCGTCCGACGACCCCCGTCGCCGTTGTAGCCCGTCGGCGGCCTCGCGCTAGGTCAACTCCGCTTCTCCAGGCTCCACTTATGGCACCCGATTGCCTCGATCGGACGTCAACTCCGCACAACCCCGTGGCCCCGATTCTCATCCTCTCCTCAGGGACGAGAGAGATGCCCGGGACACCTGAGGCGACTGAGGTGCCCGGGCGCTGGAGCCAAACAGGAGGAGAACGACGTTGATCCATGCCCGGCGCACATTGGTCGCCGCTGCGGCGTTGCTGGCGGTGGTGGTGGGGTCGCAAGGAGTGGCGCAGGCCCGGCCCGCCGCCGAACCCGCACCGCCCGCGACATCGGCCGACCCCGACGGCAGACTGCCGGCGGGCTGGCAGATCACCGGGGCGAGATCGGGTCAGCAGCTGACCTGGCGCTCGACCACACCGGTGCCCATGGGAGACGCCGCCGTCGAGTTCTACTCCGGCGACCGGCTCCTGGGCCGGCCCCTCGCCGCCAAGGACGGGCACACGTTCAACCTCGCCCTCCAGGGCGTGGCGCTCGGACCGGCGAAGGACTTGCAGGTACGGGCCGCCGGCCGCCGCCTCGACGAGGCCGGCATCGAGGCCGACTCACGGCGACGTGCCTCCAAGGCCCCGGTGAAGCCGTCGGCCCTGCCGCCCGCCAACCCCGTGGACCCCGGTGTGCCCGGCCCGTACCGCACGGTCAGCGGTGAGTACGAGCTGAAGTCCGTGAAGCTGCCCGACTTCCCCGAACCGGTGGAGATGCGCGCGGCCGTGGTCGCGCCGGCCGAGGCCGAGGGCAACCGCCCGCTCGCCCTCTTCCTGCACGGCCGCCACCCCACCTGCTACACCGGGGGCCCGGAGGGCGAGTTCGTCGGCGGCTGGCCCTGCCCCACCGACTCGAAGCCGGTACCGAGCCACCGCGGCTATCTGCACGACCAGAAACTGCTGGCGTCCCAGGGCTATGTGACGGTGTCCATATCCGCCAACGGCGTCAACGGACAGGACTACCTGGCGGAGGACGGCGGAGCGCAGGCCCGCTCCTCCCTCGTACGGCAGCACCTCGCCCAGTGGGCCAACTGGTCCGGCGCCGGACGGACTTCGGCACCGGCGATCGTACGGAAGGCCGCGCGGGCCGACCTCTCGCGCGTACTCCTGGTCGGTCACTCGCGGGGCGGCGAGGGCGTGAACCGGGCGGCGATGGACAGTCTCTCCGAGCCTCCCGCCGACCGGGACGGCTACCAGGGTCCGGTGCGCTGGAAGATCAGCGGGACCGTCCTCATCGGCCCCACCATCTTCGGGCAGAACCCCACTCCCGACGTGCCGTCGATGACGATCCTGCCCGGCTGCGACGGCGATGTGGGCGATCTGCAGGGTGAGATCTTCGTGGACGGGACACGCGGCGTCAGCCGTGGTGCCGCCCTGCACAGCGCGGTCTACATGGTCGGCGCCAACCACAACTACTTCAACACCGAGTGGACGCCGGGACAGGCCGAGGCGCCCGCCAACGACGACTTCTGGGTCGAAGAGGAGTCGCCGGACCCGGTGTGCACGCCGGGCACCGCGACGCGCCTGACCGCCGAGCAGCAGCAGACCGCCGGTTCCACGTACATAGCCGCCGCGGCCCAGGTGTTCGTCGCGGGCGACGACCGGGTCCGGCCACTGCTGGACGGCTCCGGCGTAAGCGCGAAGTCCGCGGGTCCCGCCCGCGTCCTCACCCACGCCGTCGGCGCCCGTCGCGCCGGCGCGTTCCTGCCGGATCCCTCGGTGAAGGTGGACGGCGGCCGGCTGTGCGAGCAGGTCGACCCCGACCCGGCGACGGCCTGCCTGAACCCTGACGAGCCCGGCAGGTCACCGCACTTCGCCGACTGGGAGACGGAACGGGAAGCGGGCCGCAACGCCGTGGCGCTCGACTGGTCGACGCCGGGTTCCGTGGTACGGGTGCAGCCCGAGCGACCGGTCTCCGTGACCGGAGCCGAGTCGCTGGCCCTGCGCGTCATCGTGCCCCCGAACACCACCGGCACCCGCATGGACGTGTCCCTCACGGACACCGCGGGCCGACGGGCGAAGCTCGGCGACATCCGCCTCGACGGACTGCCGGGCTCCTCGCAGACGGCCTCGTACTGGGGCCAGGAGGTACGCGTGCCGCTGACCGCCGCGACCACGGCCGGGCTGGACCTCAAGCAGGTGAAGTCCCTGGAACTGACCCCCCTCAGCGGCTCGGGGAAGGCGTGGCTGATCGATGCCTGGGGCTGGCGCCCCGGCATGGCGGACGTACAGCCGGTCTCACTGCCCCGCGTCGACATCGGCAGGCTGGCCGCCGACGAGGGCGACTCCGGAGTCAAGACCTACCGCGTGCCGGTACGGCTCTCCGGGCAGGGCAGTGGACAGATCCGGCTCTTCGTCTCGGACTCCGCGACCCGTGAGACCACGTCCAGGGTGGTGACCGTGCGCCCCGGCGGCGAGAACATCGACGTGCCGGTCGACGTGCCCGGCAACACCCGCTACAACTACGGCACGACGTACAACGTGTTCGCGAAGGCCGTCCACGACACGGTGGTCGGCAACCACCGCGGCGGCCTGATCGTGAAGAACGACGACCCGCTGCCCACGTTCAGCGTGTCGCCGGTCCTGAGCCGGGTCGCCGAGGGGCAGAACCTGACCTGGCGGATCACCCAGTCCGCGGTCGCCGACACGGAGATCTGGTTCGACGCCGCGTTCGCACCGGTCGACGGCGCCGAACTGTCCACCACCGACGTCGACCCGGACTGGCTCGGCGAAGTCACCGGTGAGTCACCGCCCCCCGCCCGGTCGGCCGGTGAGTCACTGGCCCCCGCCCGGCCGCTGTCCGAACTGGAAGGGCTCAATCTGCCCATCGCCATCCCCCCGGGCGAGCTGAGCACCGACGTGACCATTCCCATCGTCGCGGACGGCGTGAGCGAGCCGGAGGAGTCGCTGCGGATCAAGCTGTCCCTCTGGACGATGGACGGCGAACGGTTGGAGGGGCCGGTCCTCGACGGCACGGTGACCGACGCGCCGTAGTGGCTCTGTAGCCGCTCTTCGATCGGCTTCGATCGGCTTCGGCTGGCTTCGAGCGACTTCAACTGAACGGAATCAGATGCGGGGGCCCGGAAGTTCCGGGCCCCCGTTTCGCGTTCCCTGGGCTCCCCAGGTTCAGTCCGTGGGCCCGTGAGCCATGATGCGGCGCAATTCCTCGCTGAAGTCGGCCGCTGTCGGCTCCAGCAGCAGCGCCGCCAGGGGGGATGTCGGCCCGCAGCCGTTCCCGGAGGGTCTCTACGACGCGCAGCACCTTGAAGGAATCACCGCCCAGATCGAAGAAGTCGTCGTCCCGGCCGACGGCGGCGACCTGGAGCACCTCGCACCACACCTCGGACACGATTCCCTCCGCGTCCAGATCCGCGTCCGCGTCCGTATCCGTATCCGTATCCGTATCCGTATCCGTATCCGCATCCACGTTTTGCGCGGGCGCGGGCGCGGGTTCGGCCGACCGCTTCGCCGCCCAGGTCTCCAGGAGACGGCGGTCCAGCCTGCCGTTCGGCGTCAGCGGCAGTTCGTCCGCCACCTAGATGGCCAACGGCACCATGTACGGCGGGAGCCAGGTCCGAAGAGCCTCGCGTACGGACGACGGCAGGCTGTCCGGTGCCACGCCCTCCTCGGGCACCACGAACGCGGCGAGCCGCTTCCCGGGCCCCGAGCCGTGCGCGACAACAGCCGCCTGCCGGACCCCCGTACAGCGCTTGGCGGTCTCCTCGATCTCGCCCGGCTCGATACGGATGCCCCGGATCTTCACCTGCCGGTCGGCCCGAGGCTGGAGCCGGTGGTGCGGCTGGCCGAGCGGTGCGGTCTGCCCAAGCTGGCCGACGAGCACGTCCGGCTGCCCGCCTCGAAGGACGGCACCGGCACCTTCCCAGCGGCGAAACTGATGTCGCTGGTGGGCGGCGTGGCCGCGGGCGCCGACGTCATCAACGCCTGCCGGGCCCTGGGTGCCCGCTTCTCCATCACCATGCGGATGAACGCCTCCGTCAAAGCCACCATCGCCCGCATCGACGAGGACGCCTGGACACCGATCAATATCCCCAAGCGGTCTGGGACGAGGAGGGCCAGTGCTGGATCTCCGACGCCGAGACAGCCGAGATCCGCTACACCGCTTTCACTTCCAAGCCGAAGAAACAGCAGGTCACCGCCGGACTGATCGCGCGCCGCTTCAAGCGCCTGAGCGCCGGTACCGTTCCCGCCGGGCAGGGCACGCTCTTCGATACCTGGCGCTACCACGCCGCGTTCACCGACTCCCCGCTCGCCTTGAGGGATGCCGAGCGTGATCACCGCCGGCACGCTGTCGTCGAGCAGGTGATCGCCGATGTCAAGAACAGCGGCTTCGCCCACGCGCCGTCCGGTCATTTCCAGGCCAATGCCGCGTGGCTCGCCCTGGCACCCAACCTGACCCGCGCCGCCGGCGCCCCGGCCTCCGCGTTCCATGCCAGGGCGACCACCGCCACCATCCGTGACCGCCTGATCAACGTGCCCGCCCGCCTGGCCTGCTCCGCCCGCCGCCTCACCCTGCACCTGCCCGAGCGCTGGCCCTGGAGCGAGGACTTCACCCAACTGTTCAGCACGGTGCATGCACCGCTCGCCCTCTGACGCTCCCTGACCGACCTGCCCGAAAGGGCCCGAGACCTCTCAGGGCTTCGGCGTAGTTGCTTGACGTCCGGTTCGTGATGATCTGCTGGCCCGGCGGGGTTCCGGGAACGTGACAGGCACGGACTTCCGAGATCATGGAGTTCTCGACGCTCTGTGATCCGAGTGGAAGAACGTGCCTGCCGCAGGTGGTCAGGGTGCGGATCTGATCGGGGAAGTCCGCGTCGGGCAAGGGCAGGCCGAGGTCGTCATCGACGTATCCGACGGCAGCCGGGACATAGCCGAGGACAGCCCCCACCGCTGCGGGCACGGCAGCCGAAGCTGGACGTCGACTTCACCCCGCTCCGCGATGTGAATGCAGAGGGCTTCGGCCAAGTAGCCTGAGTCAACTCCAGGTCCGCAGTGGGGACGGCTCGGGTGACGGTTGTCATTCCTGACCTGCTGGGCCGGGGCAGTTCGGTCGAAGCTACCGAGCATGGTCAGGCGTGGTTGTGGGCCTCGGGCTGGGGCGTGCTGCGCTGTCGGCCTCGGATCGCTGCGGCGGCGCGGTGCAGCTCGACAAGGACCGTTCGGACGGCCTTTCGTGCGGTGCGCTCTGGCCGGTGGAGTACATCGATGTGGCGCAGGGCGTGGACTCCGCTCAGCGGTCTGAGCACGACGCCGGGGTGTGGGCGGGTGGTCCAGCGCGGCATGAGTGCCAGGCCGCCGCCGGCAGCCACGGCCTCGGCGACCACCGCGAACTCGTGGATGGGGTGGACGATGTCGAGCCGGCGGTTGGCGACGCTGGCGATGGCCTCGATGGTGGCCATCAGTGGGAAACCGTCGTGGACGGTGATCCACGGCTGGTCTGCCACATCCCGGGGCGAAACCTGCGGCCTGGAGGCCAGAGGGTGACCGGCCGGCAGGGCGACATCGAGAGGTTCGTGGAGCAGAGTGGCGGCGATCACGGTGCGCGGCCACGGCGGACCGTGGCCAAGGCGATGGGCGAGCACAAGGTCGTAGTCACGGGTAAGGGCGGGGAAGCGGTGCTGTGCGACATCTTCGTCGGCGAGAGCCAGGCGGGGGCTGCCGGGGTCGGCGAAGCTGCGCAGCAGAAGCGGCCAGAACGCAGAGGCCGCGCTGTGGAACGCGGCCACAGATACCTTGCCGTCCGGTTGTTGCGTGAAGTCGGTGACGGTGTGACGTGCCCGGGCCAAAGCGGTCTCCACTTCGATGGCCGCAGCAGCCAGAGCCTTCCCGGCGTCTGTCAGCACCACCCGGCGGCCGGCGCGTTCGGTCAGCGGGACCGGAACCGAACGCTGTAGCAGTCGTAGCTGTTGGGAGATCGCGGACGGTGTCACGTGCAGCGCCTCCGCGACTGCGGTGACACTCCCCAGCTCTCCCAGTTCCCGCAGGATCCGCAGCTGTCGCTCATCCATCCTGTCAGTGTAGGGCTACTACAGGTTCCTTTAAGAAGTTGGCTGTGGTCTTCAACATGCTGGTCGTGCAGGGTGGGGGCATGCTCGTTGCCCGCCGCACGGATGCGGTTCTTCTCCTGGTGGCGCTCGTCTGGGGCTCCAGCTATCTGGCAGCCAAGACGGCCACCGTCGCACTCCCGGTTCTGGCGGTGCTGTTCGCCCGGTACGCCATCTCCGCTCTCGCCTGCGGCGCCCTGGTCGCCATGCGCCGCCGGGTCTGGACCCGCGACGAGGTCCGCACCGGATCGCTCCTGGGAGTCACCCAGGCTGCCGTTCTCGTGCTGGAGACCTACGGGGTGGCGCACACGAGCGCAGCCAATGCCGGACTGATCATCAGTCTCACCATCGTGCTCACCCCCCTGCTGGACCGTAGTGGGGGCCGCAGGCTCCCCCCGGCGTTCTTCCTCGCCGCGGGCCTGTGCGTCCTGGCCGTCGGGCTGCTCACCTCCAGTACTGGACTGCACGCGCCACGGCTCGGAGACGCCCTGATACTCGCCGCAGCAGTTGTACGGGCAGGGCACGTCGCGCTCGTCGGCCGGCTCACCGCCGGCCGCCCCATGGACCCGCTCCACCTCACGACCGCTCAGACGGTCGTCGGCACGGCACTGTTCCTGCCCCTCGCGATCTCCCACCTTCCCCGCCTGGCCCACAGCAGTGCCAGTACCTGGTTCCAGCTGATCTATCTCGCCCTGTTCTGCAGCGTGTTCGCCTTCCTCGCCCAGACCTGGGCCGTGCAGCAGACCTCGGCCAGCCGGGCCAGCCTGCTGCTGGGCACCGAACCGATCTGGGCCGTCGCCATCGGGATCAGCCTCGGCGGCGAGCGGCTCACCGTGTGGGCATCCTTCGGCGCCGCGCTGATGATCGCCGGAACGTACTGGGGGCAGGTCATCGAACGCACCCACCGCACCACTGCACCACCCACCGCGAAGGAAGAGACAGCGTTCCGGACAACGACACCTACCAGCGCCTGATCGATCTGTTCGACACCACTCGGACGTCCTACCGGCTCTCATCGATCACGAACCGGACGGCACCACGGACTCGGTCAGCGCCCTGCGCGGACACCCCGTGTCCCACGCAGGGCACCGCATCATCCTCAGAGTCAGAATCGACCGGCGAACCACTCGCCACGTACTCGCCGTCGTCCCCGGAGACCGACGCGTCGACCTGGACGCCGTCCGCGCGCTCTTCAACGCCCGGTACGTCGGGTTCAACGACCGGCAACCGCAGAACGACTGGCCCACGCCGCCCCCGGCACTGTTCTTCCCTTCGCATTCGATCCCGACGTCGAACTCGTGGCTGACCCCGAAGTCGCCGCCCGAACAAAGCTCTACTTCAACGCCGCCCGCCTCGACCGCACAGCCACCATTTCGGGTGCCGACTACGCCCGACTCGCCCAACCGCGCATCGAACACATCGCCAGCCCTGCACCTACCGCAGCCCACGAACCCGACCGGCATGAACGCACCACTACCTGACCCCGGTATCGGTGGACGACGGCACCCACAAGCTGAACAGAGCCACCCCGAAAACCTGCGTCCGAAGGAAACGACCCTGCTGGAGAAAATCGCCGCGGCCTGCCCGGAGATGACCGCACTTGCCGATCTCGTAGGCAGCTTCGCCGCCCTGCTGAAACCGGTCGAGGGCAACGACGTGAAACTCACCGAGTGGATCAAGGCCGCCCGAGCCGTCGACCTGCCCCACCTGCGCAGTCTCACCAGCGGCCTCGAACTCGACCGGCCCGCCGTGAACGCCGGCCTCACCTTGCCGCACCACAACGGCCGCACCGAAGGCGTGGGGACTGTAAAACGTTCGGCTCTGTCACGGCATCTGGAGTCCCCGCGGCTGAGCTGGTCAGTGTGTTGCCGGGGTGGATGCGGGCGTGAGTACGGCCACCGTGGTCATGAACGTTTGTGACGACGTATCAAGACGCGGTGGCCGTGGAAGCAACGATAGCCGAGCGGGCGTGGGGCGAGGCGTTCGGGAGGGCGATGTGGGCGGTCGCGGGCTGCTTCGCGCGACGTGAAGCCCGGGCGACGGCGGCGGAGTTGGTCGTGGGGCTGTTGCTGGAGGTGGACGCGCGGAACTGCTGGACGCTCGCGCAGGTTCTGGGGCATCCGGGCCCGCGCAGGCTGCAGCACCTGCTCTCGCGCGCCCGGTTCGACCATGAGCGGGCCCGGCGGGAGATCGCCTGCCTCGTGATCGATGAACTCGCCGGTCAGAGCGTGGTGCTGGTGGCGGACGAGACGGGCGATGCGAAGTCGTCCACGGACTGCGTGGGCGCCGGCCGGCGATACTCCGGTGCAATCGGCGGTGTCGGACTGTGCCAGGCATCGGTGCACCTGGCAGTAGTACCCCCGAAGCCCTTCCACAGTCGGCAGTGGAAGGGCTTCCTCCTCTCAAGTTCAGGCTTTGTGGGCCGACCTCGGTCCAGGGCGCAGCAGCAGGGTGCAGTTCCCGGGAGGATTTCCTGACCACATCTTTCGGGCGGGAGCGCGTTCGTCGCGTCGGCCTCCGTCTCATCGCGGACCGCTCTCCGGTCCGGCCGGTCACGCGACGGGCGGGTTGAACCGGGAGTAGTTCAGGAGTTCCCATCGCAGCGGGCTGGCGTTGTCGATCTCCACTACGGTGTCGATGGCGAACTCCACGACGCGCAGGGCCCCTGGGTACGCCGCGGCGCTGCGGGGGTCCCAGTCGATCCGGCCCGTGCCGGTGAGCTGAAGAGTGTGGCCGCGCTCCCAGTCGAGAAACAGCAGGCCGCACGCGGGGTCGAGGTGCAGGTTACCCAGCGTCATGTAGAACTGGTTGCCGGTGTAGTCGGGCCAGCGCAGTGTGCGGGGCCCCGCGACGGTGACGAAGCCCGGCATGCCGCCGCGGTGTGACGAGTCGGCGCCGTGCTCGGGGGCGCGGCTGGCGATGAAGAAGGTGTCGGCCTGCTCGATCCAGCGTCGCTGGTCGTTGGTGAGCTCCTTGCCGGTGCGCGGTTTCCCGGTCGGCGCGACATCGGCCGGCCCGGTGGTGACGCGGCTCTGCAGGTACTTCGGGCAGTTGCCGAGCACTTGCTCGGTGCGCATCCGCAGGCCGTCGCCGTCGCGTTTGGCCACGCCGTTCGCCCGTATACGGCGCTGGGTCTGCGGGTGCAGGGCGAGCACGCCGATGACGCGTTCCACGTCGAAGGCATGGCGGAGCGGATCGCCGGGTGCGGGCAGCCCGCGGATGACGAGGGTCCGGTCGTCCACCGGCTGGGCGAAGCCGGGATGCCCCGTCACGATCGTCGACCAGACGGCGCCGGCGTCGTCGGCGGCTCCGATGATCAGCATCTGCTGGGCGCGGATGAATGGGTAGAACCCGTGCGGGATCTCCGGGCCGAACATCGGCGATCCCCATCCGGGGCCGCCTTCGTCAGCCTTCCGCTGGACCGCCTGCTCACCGGCATGATCTATGGGCAGCGCCATGGGGTGCCTCCTTGATTAGCGTGCAAGCAGGTCGGGCAGCTCGCCGAGGACCTGATCGAAAACGGAAGGGTCGTCCAGGACGCGGGCTACCACCAGGGCGCCCTCGATACGGACGAGCGCGGCACGGGCCCGACTCTCCGCGTCCTGTTCGCCCGCCCCGGCCCTGGCGGCGGCGCCGGCCATGGCCTGGAGCCATGCTCGGGCAAGCCGGGTGGCGTGGGCCCTGATGTCCTGCGGCGCCCCGATCAGTGTCATCGTGTCGAGGACGCAGGCCATGCGGCCGTCCCTGTAGACGAGCGCCATCCGCTGTGCCATCTCGGCGACGCCTTCGGCGACATCCGGCTCCGAAGCGAGCGGCTCGAAGATCTCGTCGAACCGGGTCTCCATGCTCGTGAGCACGGCGGCCGCCATGGCGGGCTTGCCGTCCGGGAAGCGGTGGTAGAGGCTCGCGCGTTGCAGCCCTACCGCCCGCGACAGGTCGGAGAGCGACGCTCCGGCGTACCCGCTGGCCCGGAAGACCCCGGCGAGCCGTGCATGGATCAGTTCATCGTCGACACTCGCTGTCCGTCCCATAGCGATAATTTACCGAACGTTCGGGAAAATGCGAAATCCCGAGGTGCGACAGGGAGCTCGCTCATCACGATCCACGGTTCCGACAGGGGACGCACATCGTCGCAGCGCTGCGCTAACAGTTCCCGGGCCTCACCAACGGCCGTACCCAGGCGGAGCGCATGCCCGACGGCATCGCCATCAACGCCGCGTTCGCCATGGGTGTCGCTGCTCCGACAACGGACGCCCGATGGCGCATCCATCACCCAGACCTCGCCCGGTACGCCACTGGCTCGTAGCCGGCCGGAGTGTGCGACATCCCGTGAGTTCTCCCGAGTGCCCGTGGCGGCTTGGCCCTCTGGTCAGGGCTGTTGGCCTTGCTGAGGGCGGCTTGCCTCTCAGTGAAGAAAGTTCAGGATTCCTGAAGCAGTCTCACGTCTGTCGATGGTTCGGCATTCAGAATGAAGTTGAGGACGCTCGGGTTGGCTCTGGCAGCGGTGCGTGATCTCCGCGAGCTCCGGGCGCCAGCCTCTTCTGAGGAACTGGAGGCGTTCGAGGCTGATGTGCTGTCGGGGTTCGTGCTGGCGCGGGCCTCGGCGGGGCTCGCGGACGGCACGATCCGCGGGGATGTTGGGAATCTGGAGCAGATTCGGACGTGGTTCGGGCGTCCGTTGTGGGATATGGAGCCCTCGGACGCCGACGCGTACTTCGGGCGGGTGCTTCGAGGATCGCCGCGGCGGCCGGCCGCCGACGTTCGATCCGCAGGACTACAAGGCTCGGCACGCGGTTGAGTGCGGTATCAATCACCCCAAAAGGCACCGCGCTGTGGCCACGAGGTACGACAAGCTCGCGGTCCGCTATGAGGCGACCGTCCTCGTAGCGGCCATCAACGAGTGGCTGTGATCAGCATCTTCGCGATTGGCCTGGTGGCCCTTCACCGATCCTCCGCTCGAATGCCTGGGCGACAGCCAGGCTGTCTTCGTAGACATGGTGCCGGGTGACAAGGCCGTCTTCGACCGTGAGATGTAGAGCGAACCGAGCGCGATAAGCACGTCCGGTGGGCCGGGCGGTCTGGCGAATCTCACCGAGCGCGACCGCGTCGCTTCCGTCGATGAGGATGCGCTCGACCTCAGTGGCCACGTACTCCGGTACGTGGTACTCGACAAGCTCGCGAAAGTGGGCGGCCGCGTCGGCCCGGGTGGACCGGTGACGGATCCACGGCGTGGCAGTACGGCCGTGCTCGGCCGCCGGTCAGCCGAGCTTCCAATCGCGCCGGTGCAGGCGGCCGCGGCCGCGACGATGCACGCCGTCCGCTACGTGGCAGGGTCATCTACCTCTGGGCGGCGGATTGATCACCGGAGGGGCTGGAAGGTCGCGCGTACGTCGCGGACGAAGCCGTCGGGCTGCTCAAGAGCGGTGAAGTGGCCGCCGGCCGGGAGTTCGTTGAAATAGACGATGTTGCTGTAACGGCGTTCGAGCCAGCGACGCGATTTGCGGACGTGCTCCTTCGGGGGCATGGTGAACCCGGTCGGCAGGGCGGTCGGGCTCTCGATCGTGGCCGGACTCGACCAGCCGGCCTGCGCCATCTCCCAGTAGAGCCGGGCGGCCGAGGCGGCGGAGTTGGGCAGCCAGTACAGCATGATGTCGTCGAGCATCTCGTCGAGGGTGAAGCTGGCCTCCGCGTCGCCTGGAGTGCCGCAGGTGTCCTGGAACATGGCGTAGATCCAGGCCGCCAGCCCGAGCGGGGAGTCGGCGAGGGAGTAGCCGATGGTCTGCGGGCGGGTGGACTGTTGCTTGGCGTAGCCGGACAGGTTGTCCCAGAAGTACTTCGCGCTGCCGAGCATGGCCCGCTCCTGCGACGTGGCGTCGGCGATTTCCTCGGGAGTGGGTCCGAACATCGCGAAGTTCAGATGCATCCCGATCAGCCCGGCCGGGGCACGCCGGGCGATCTCGTCGGTGACGCCGCAGCCGAGATCGCCGCCCTGGGCGGCCCACCGGTGGTAGCCGAGCCGGTCCATCAAGACGATCCAGGCATCGGCGATCCGTCGCAGGTCCCAGCCGGTCCGCGCCGGCTTGGCGGAGAAGCCGAAACCGGGAAGGGTCGGCACCACCAGGTGGAAGGCGTCGCGGGTGTGCCCGCCATGCGCGACGGGATCGCTCAGCGGCCCGATGACCTTGCGGAACTCCAGCACCGACCCGGGCCACCCATGCGTCATGAGCAGCGGCACGGCGTCCGGCTCGGGGGAGCGGATGTGCAGGAAGTCGATGTCCAGGCCGGCGATGGTGGTGCGGAACTGGCCCAGGTCGTTGAGCTCCTTCTCGCAGCGGCGCCAGTCGTACTCGTCGCGCCAGTACTCGACCAGGGTGCGCAGCTTGTCGCTGGTCGGGCCCTGGCTGCTGTCGGCCACCGTGCGCCCCTCGGGCCAGCGGACGCGGCTGAGCCGTTCGCGCAGGTCGGCCAGTTCGGCATCGGCGACACGGAGGTGGACGGATTCGATGTGGCCGGTCATGGGAGTCACCTTTCAGTGGTGTGCGTGCGGCCCTGATGCCGATGAAGCGCCGTCGGACTGGACCTCGGCGTTGAGCAGCGGCAGCAGGGTCTGATCGACGAGGATCCGCTGCTCGTTCTCGCTTGGCGGTTCGCCGCCCAGCAGGGTGCGCAGGAAGAGGTGCGCGAGGGCCAGGCCGATGACTGCGGGTCCGCGCTCCGGATCCACGTGCTCACCCCGCGATACGGCCCGCGCGCAGATCAGCGCGCCGTCGTGGTCGCTTCGCTCGTCGATCTGGGCGCGTACGACGTCACGCAGGACCGGATCGGCGCGAATGGCCTCCAGCAGGCCGAGCAGCGACGGTCCGGCGTCGCCGCCCGTGAAGGTCCGCGCGATGTTCCGCACAGTCAGCAGCAGATCACCGCGCACGCTGCCGGTGTCCGCCAGCTCGACGGCACGGCCCTCGGCGTGCTGCCGCAACGCGTCAGCCACGAGTTCGGCCTTGCTCGGCCACTTGCGGTAAATCGTCGCTTTCGACGCGCGAGCCCGGGTGGCGATCGCATCGACGGTCACCCGTTCATAGCCGACCCCGACCACCAGTTCGGCTGTCGCGGCCAGGATCGCCTGCTCGCGAGCCGCGCTGTGTGAACCCGGCCGGGGCTTCGGGCGCGTGTTCTCGGCGAGCGTCGTCGAGGATCTGCGGGTCCATTCCATAAAACAAAACTGTACCGTACAGTTTCGATGTGGCCAAGCCCTGGACCTTCCCGCTGCGGACAGGGCGTTGGTCCGCGGCTCGGGCTTCGTGTGCGTCAGTGCTGTCGCGCACCCATTCCGACGTGGCGGAACCTTGTTCCAGAATCTTTGCGGAACCGCGTTCCAGCGAAGGGGCCTGGCTCATCGCGGACAGCTCGGCCCCGGTGACCAACTGCCCGCGCCGGCCAGCGCGGGATAGAGGAGAACCGCTCGCGCCTGCGCAAACGCGGGATCAAAGCGGTTATCCCCGAGAAGAAGGACCAGATCGCCCACCGCAAGAACCGCGGCTCACGCGGCGGGCGGCCCGTCACCTGGGACAAGCAGCTGTACAAGCTCCGCAACAGCGTCGAACGCACCATCAGCAAGATCAAGGACTGGCGCGGCCTCGCCGTCCGCTACGACAAAAAGCCTGAAAGCTGCCGGGCCGGACTCGAATTATGCGCCGGCCTCCTCTGGATCCGACACCTCGGATCACAGCCGTGATCACGACTCCACACAGGCCCTAGGGCGTGTCCGTAATGTCAGTCGGGGAGCCATAGTCGCAGGCAGGCGATGGTGACCAGGGCTTTGTAGTGGCGGGCTCGTTTGTCGTAGCGAGT
>NZ_JBHZEJ010000101.1:0-23282 GCF_042756365.1 Streptomyces sp. NPDC059092 | reverse complement strand
GTGTGGTCCGCCCTGGCGCGGACCACACCGGCCCGTCCCATGTGGTCCACGCGAGCGCGGGACCTACTCCAGGGGCAGGAGCGCCAGCGCCTCTTCCAGGTTGTGCTCGGCGATGCCCCGCATCGCCGCCCGGTCGGGGAAGTCACCGTCGAGGAGACGCAGTGGACCGGCCACCAGCGACAGGCGCGTCGCGAGCATGTAGAGGTCGAGTCGCCGCGGATCGAGATCCGGACGGGCCAGTGCGGTGTACCGCTCGCCGAAGCGGAGCCGGAGGAAGACGTGCTCCCATTCGACGTCGAAGTACATCAGGCCCTCGATGTCGATCAGGACGGGATGCCCGTCGGCGTCGACCAGGACATGGTCGGGGCCGAGTTCTCCGTGGATCAGTCCGTACTCCGTGCGCGGGCCCACCCGGTCGGCGAGTTCGCGCAGCCGGTCGCGCAGCGCGTCGCGGACCCGCGCGATCCTGCCGTCGCGTCCCGACGCCTCCTCGACGTCCCGCAGGGCCCTGTCGAGGACCCGTCGCTCGCACGGGAGCTGCGCGCCGGGGCCGCCCCGTTCCGGCAGGTCCACCCTGCCGTAGCGGTGGGCCCGGTGGCGGTGCATCGTCCCGAGCATCCCGGCGAGGATGTCCAGGGCTCCCGCCGCGCGTGCGGGATCGGTCGCGAAGAGCGCTTCGAGCGTGGCGCCGGGGACGTCCTCGACCACCGCGACGTCCGCCGGCCGGCGGCGGCTGTCATCGGCCAGGAGGACGCGCGGGACCCGTACCCCGAGGCCGTCCAGGCTCCGCCGCGCGGTCAGGAACGGGACCAGCCCGGTGGCTGGTGCGAAGGGGTCGGCCGGGTCGGTTTCCCGCGCACCCGGCCAGAAGTTCTCGGCCTCGGCCCATCTGTAGACGATCACACTCGCCGGGCACGTTCCGGTTCCGTCGAGGTGGACGCGGTAGACCCCTTTCTTGCTGCCGCCGCGCAGCCGGTCCACCGCGACAGCGGTGCGTCCGGCCCCCAGTGCGTCCCGCACGAGCTCCGACAGGTCTTCGATGTCCGCGAATTGCCGCATCCGCGGAACCTACTGAAGACGGCGCCGCGCGTGCCACGGGATATCTCCTCCGCCGACCCGCCGCGCCGCGGCGCGCCGCGGCGCCGAGGGGCGCGCCGTACCCCTCACGCAGGGTCGGACAACGGGCCGGACGGATGACACCACAGCATCCTTCCCCTGTACGGGCACGGTCACCCCGCTCTCCGGCACACCACGAGGCGACATCCGTTCCGCCTCCCCTTGGCGCAGTTCCGCTCGCGTCTCCTCCCCGCAGGCCGTAAGACGGAGACTGCGGGCGACGCGCGGAGGAGTGGACCTGGATGCAGATCGTTGTCGACCTCAACCGCTGCCAGGGGTACGCGCAGTGCGCGTTCCTCGCTCCCGAGGTGTTCGAACTGCATGGCGAGGAGGCCCTGATGTTCACGCCCGCCGTCCCCGACGGTCAGCACGAGCGCGTACGCCGGGCCGCGGCGGCCTGCCCGGTGCAGGCCATCCTCGTCGGGGAACGGGCGGGCCACGGTGAACGGTGAACCGAAGCCGGGCCGGATCGTCATCGTCGGGGCTTCGCTGGCCGGTCTGCGGGCCGCCGAGACGCTGCGCGACGAAGGCTTCACCGGATCGCTGACGCTGGTCGGCGAGGAGCCGCGGCCCCCGTACGACAGGCCGCCGCTCTCCAAACAGGTGCTGCTCGGGCGCACCGGAGCGGGGGAGGTCGGGCTGCCGCTCCGCCGTGAGGTGGACGCCCGCTGGAAGCTCGGGGTGCGGGCCGAAGGGGTCGACGCGGTGGAGAAGCGGGTGATCCTCGCCGACGGTGAACGCCTGCCGTACGACCGGCTGCTGATCGCCACCGGGACCCGTGCCCGTGCCTGGCCGAACCCGGTGGAAGCCGGCCTCGACGGCGTACTGACACTGCGTACGAGCGAGGACGCGGCGGAGCTCACGGCGCGGCTCGACGCCGGGCCGCGCCGGGTCCTGGTGATCGGCGCCGGGTTCACCGGCTCGGAGATCGCGTCCGCCTGCCGGGAGCGCGGTCTGGAGGTGACCGTCGCCGAGCGCGGGCCCTCGCCGCTGGTCGGCGCGCTGGGCGGAACGCTCGGCGCGTTCGCCGCCACGTTGCAGCGCGCGCACGGCGTGGATCTGCGCTGCGGTGTGACGGTCACCGCGCTGAAGGGCGGCGACGGACGGTTCACGGGCGCCGAGTTCTCCGACGGCAGCCGGATCGACGCCGATGTCGCCGTGGTGGCCCTGGGCGCCGTCCGTAACACCGAGTGGCTCACCGGATCGGGGCTGGCCGCGGGCACACGGGGGGTCGCGTGCGACGCGGGATGCCGCGCGTTCAACATGTACGGGATCGTCACGGACGATGTGTTCGTCGCCGGCGACGTGGCCCGCTTCCCGCACCCGTTGTTCGAATACCAGATGCTTGCCCTGGAACACTGGGGCAACGCGGTCGCCCAGGCCGAGGTGGCGGCGCACAACATGGTCAGCCCGGGGCCGGACAGGCGCCCGCACCTTGCGGTGCCCGCCTTCTGGTCCAGTCAGTTCGGCCTCAACATCAAGTCCGTCGGCGTGCCGACCTTCTCCGACCATGTGGTCATCGCTCAGGGGTCGCTGCGGGAGGGCCGGCTCGTCGCGGTCTACGGCTACCGGGGTCGGGTCACCGCCGCGGTGAGCGTGAACCGGGCCAAGTGGCTGGAGCACTACCAGCACCTCATCGAGACGGCGGCCCCCTTCCCGCCCGGGCGCGGCGCGGCCGACCGGCCCGAGTCGGCCGCGCCCGTCCCCTCCGACGTGCCGGACCCCCGGATGCTCTCGCACGGGCCGACCGTGGCGCTCACCGGCCATCTCCCGGACCGGCGTCTGACCCTGGTCCGCAACGAACCGCCCTCCGCCGTCACCCACCGTCCATGAGGAGCCCCGCACATGTCCGCGCCCCTGTCCCCGGACACTCTTTTCCAGCGCATCACGGAGTACGCGAACCGCGCCGACCCCTATCCGCTGTACGCGGAACTCCGCGGGAACGGGGTGACACGGCAGGAGGGCGGCAGCTATCTGGTCGGTTCGTACCACGACATCGCCGCGCTGCTCCACGATCCGCGGATCAGCTCGGACAGCCGTAACCGCGCCGACCCGGACACGGTGCCGCTGCTCAGGAGGGGGCCGCAGCCGGCCGCCTTCATCGGCCTCGACGATCCCGAGCACGACCGGCTCCGCCGTATCGCGATGCGGCCTTTCGGGCCGCCCCACTCCCCCGGCCGGATCGACGCCCTGAGCACCGAGATCACCCGGGTCGCGGACGAACTGGCCGACGCCTTCCGGGACAGGGGCCGGGTCGACGTGGTCGAGGACTTCGCCTACCCCCTCCCCGTCACCGTGATCTGCCGGCTGCTGGGGGTGCCGCACGCGGACGTACCCCGGATCCGCGGCTGGACGAACGAGGTCATCGCCAGTGTCGACCCGGCGCCCGGCAAGGACGAGGAGGACCGCCGCGAGGCGGGTCTGCAGGCCCGGCAGGCGATGGGGGCGTACCTCGGGGACCTCGCCGACAAGCGCCGTACCGACCCGTCGGACGACATGCTCTCCGCCCTCGTGCACGACTCAGGGCCCGACGGGCGCCTCACCCGCGGTGAGCTGATGGCGACCGCGACGCTGCTGCTCATCGCCGGGCACGAGACGACGGTCAACCTCATCACCAACGGGGCGCTCACCCTCCTGCGCGACCCCGAAGCCCGCCGGCGCCTGCGCGAGGACCCCGGGCTGATGCCCGGGGCCGTCGAGGAACTTCTGCGCTACGAGCCCCCGGTCCACCTGCTCCCGCAGCGCACGCCGCTCGCCGATGTCGAGGTCTCGGGCGTCACCATCCCCAAAGGCGCCCCGCTGGTCCTCGTCCTCGCCTCCGGCAACCGGGATCCGGAGCGGTTCGACGCACCGGACCGCTTCGACCCGTCCCGCGAGGACAACCAGCACTTCGGTTTCGGCGGCGGCGTCCACAACTGTTTCGGGGCGCCGCTCGCCCGTCTGGAGACCCAACTCGCCCTGCGTACGCTCCTCCCCGGGCTGGAAGGGTTTCAACTGGCCGAGGATCCACCGCCGTACCGCCGCAGCCCCATCCTGCGCGGGCCCCGGCACCTTCGGATCGAGCGCGCGTCAGGTGCGTGACGAACGGTCGCGCAGGCCCGCGTCAGCGGCGTGACGAACGGTCGCGCACGCGACGTCAGGCCGTCGTCAATGGTGCGATGTCGTCCAGCCGGACGACCGTACCCGCGACCCTGGCGCGCTCAGCGGCCCACACCACCCGGTGGGTGGCCAGGCTTTCGGCGGCGTCGGAGCGCAGTGTCGAGGCGTCGCCGGTGGAGACGGCGGTCAGGAAGGCTTCGGTGAGGGCCTCGTCGCCCCCACCGTGGCCGTCCTCGGCGGACGGTCCCGCCGAGGCGCCTCCGTCCGTGTCGGCGTCGACGGTCCGCTCCTCGCCGGTGCGGAAGTCGACCACCCGCAGGGTGTGGCCGTCCCCGTCGATGAAGCCGTGTGTCCCCAGCAGCCGGGTACGGCGGTGCTCCATGGGGGTGAAGGCGCTCATGGTGAAGGAGCAGGTGGCGCCGGAGGGAAACTCCATGTTGACGACCTGGTGATCGACCACGTCGTTGTCGCAGGCGTAGACGCACCGGCCGTACGGTCCCGTGCGGAGCGCGTCGAGCACGGCCCGCTCGGTGTGTTCCTCGGTGACCGCCGACAGCGGCCAGAACTCGTCGTCCGGGTTGCCGAGGCAGCCGAGGTAGAGCCGCTTCGCCGAGTACGGGCAGGTGGGCTCCAGCGGGCAGTCCAGGCACCGGTCCGCCGCTCCCTCCGGCCGGTCCTCGGCACGGAAGTGGGACAGTCCGCCGAAGGAGGTGACGCGGTCGGGCAGTTCGCCGAAGAGATGGATCAGCCAGTCGATGTCGTGGCAGGACTTGGTCAGCAGCATGGGGGCCGAGGTGTCCTGGCGCCGCCAGTTCCCGCGTACGAAGGAGTGGGCGTGGTGCCACCAGCCGACCGGCTCCAGATGCTGGACGCTGACGAGGCGGCCGATGCCGCCGTTCTCCAGCAGCCCGCGCAGGGTCCGGGTGTACGGGGTGTAGCGCAGGACGTGGCAGACGGCCAGCAGGATCTTGTTGCGCTCGGCGGCCTCGGCGATCGCGACGGAGTCCGCCTCGGTGGTGGCCATCGGCTTTTCGAGCAGGATGTGGTAGCCGAGGTCGGCCAGTCGCACCGTGGGGTCGGTGTGCAACTGGTCCTGGGTGGCGACGATCGCGGCGTCGGCCATCCGGGGGTGCCGCGCCAGCTCGGTCCAGTCCGTGTACACCCGCTCGGCGGGCACGCCGAATTCGGCCGCGGCGGCTGCCCTGCGGCGCGGGTCCGGTTCGGCCACGGCGGTCACGCGGCCCAGGCCGGACGCCACCGCGTGACGGGCGTAGGTCTGCCCGCGCAGACCGGAACCGACGAGGGCTAGAGTCACCGCAGACATGGGATCCCCTCCAGGAGTTACGCAGGAGTCCCTTATTATTAGCCGTTTCGCGTGTGACCTCAAGGGTGTGTCATGACCGGAAATCCGGGCGGGGGAGATCTCTCCCAGCTCCGCAGGCTCAACGCGCTGGCCGCGATCGGCGCTCTGCGCGGCGGACCGGCCCTCACCCTCACCGAACTCGCCGGGCGTACGGGCCTGTCGCGCGCGTCCACCGAGGACGTGGTCCGTGAACTGCTGGAGCGCGGCTGGGTGGCGGAAGCCGCGCCGACGGTGGGCACGGTGGGGCGTCCCGCGCGCCGCTACCGCTTCCGCGCGGACGCGGGCCGGGTGCTCGGCGTGGACATCGGCGGCCACAAGGTGCTGGCCCTGGTGGCGGATCTGGACGGCGAGGTCCAGCACAGCGCCCGGGTCTCCGTCACCCCGTCGATGGGGCGCACCGAACGGCTGGCCGCCGTGGACGCGGCCGTCCGCGCGGCGCTGTCCGGGTCGGGTACGGCCGCCACGGGTGTGTGGGTGACCGGGGTCGCCACGACGGGGCTGGTCGACGGGACGGGCCGGGTCATGCTGTCGGAGGCGCTGCCCGAGTGGACGGGGCTCGATGTCGCCGCCCACCTCCGCGCGCTGGTGGCCGGGCCGATCCTGGTGGAGAACGACAGCAAGCTCGCGGCGCTGGCGGAGTCCTGGCGGGGCGTGGCCCGGCACGCCAAGGATGTGGTGTTCCTGCTGGCGGGGCTGCGTACGGGGACCGGCCTGATCATCGACGGGAAGCTCCACCGGGGGTTCGGGAACGCGGCGGGCGAGATCGGGGCGCTGCCCGCGGCCGGCTGGACGCGGGCCCCGGAACATCTGCGGTCCTGGCCGGGCGGCTCCCCCCGCGCCGACGGCGATCCGTACGCGGCCGCGGAGGACGTCTTCGGGGCGGCCCGTGACGGCGACCGCAAGGCCCAGGCCGCCGTACGGCGCTACGTCCGCGACATCGCGGTCGGCGCCTCCGCCCTCGTCCTCACCCTGGATCCCGAACTGGTGGTGATCGGGGGCGGGTTCTCCCGTTCGGCCGACCTCATCGTGGAGCCGCTGCGGCGCGAACTGGACCGCTGGTGCCTCCGTACGCCCGAGGTCAGGGTCTCCGGATTCGGTGACGAGGGGGTCGCTCTGGGTGCGTTGCGGCTCGCGCTGGACCATGTCGACCAGGGCTTGCACGCATCGGGGGAAATCGCCCCGCCCGAGTCCTTCCTGCCGGGCCGCCGCTGACCGGGGGACGGCGCGCCCCGGTCGCGGTGCGATGAGTCCGGGTCGCGGAGGGGTGCGTTTCCGTAACACGATCAGGTCTTGACTTACTTTCCTTGGTCTCCATGATTAGTACAACTTCGCGGCCCTGGCAGATCATTGCGCTGTCCCGGGGGCGGCCGTTGGGCGTGGCGCCGGGTGCGCCTCGTACATGAGGAGGTCCGGTATGAGAAGGTCGGCGCGTTTCTGTGCGGCTGTGCTGGGGGTGGTTCTGGCGGCCTCCGCCTGTTCGAGCGGCGGGGCCTCCGGCAGTGCGGGCGGCGACGACGGGGCGGTGCGGCTCTCGTACGCGGTCTGGGACAACAACCAGAAGAAGGTGCTGGAGGAGCTGGGCCGGGAGTTCACCAGGGCGCACCCGGAGGTGACGGTCCAGGTGCAGCTCACCCCGTGGCCGGACTACTGGAACAAGCTCAAGGCGGCGGTCACCGGCGGTTCCGCGCCCGATGTCTTCTGGATGAACGGCCCCCAGTTCCAGCTCTACGCGTCCAACGGGGTGATCCTCCCGCTGGACGAGGGGTTCGCCGCGGACGAGGTCGATCTCGCCGCCTACCCGAAACCCCTGATGGATCTGTACACCTACGAGGGGAAGCTCTACGGGCTTCCCAAGGACATGGACACGGTCGGCGTCTGGTACAACAAGGCGCTCTTCGACGCCCGGGGGGTCGAACATCCCTCGGCCGACTGGACATGGGCCGACTTCAAGAGCGCGGCGGCCGAGCTGACCGATCCGGAGAAGGGCGTGTACGGCACCGCCGCCGCGCTGACCAGCTTCCAGGAGTACCAGTACAACACCATCGCCCAGGCGGGCGGTTACGTCGTCTCCCCCGACGGCGGGAAGTCCGGCTACGACGATCCGAAGACCGTCGAGGGGCTGCGCTTCTGGACCGATCTGATCGAGCGGAAACTGTCGCCCGATCTGAAGACCATGACCGACACGGCCCCCATCCAACTGTTCGAGGCCGGCAAGATCGCCATGTACTGGGGCGGTTCCTGGAACGCGGGTGAGTTCTCCGCGAACGAGTACACCAAGGACAAGGTCGACGCGGCGCCGCTGCCCCGGGGCGAGAAGCGCGCCAGCATCATCCACGGGGTGGCCAACGTCGTCTCGGCCAAGACGGCGCATCCCCGGGAGGCGACGGAGTTCGTGGAATTCCTCGGCTCCGAGAAGGCGGCGCTCGCCCTCGGCCGCAGTGGTCCACTGCCGGCCCGCGACGGCACCCAGGAGGCGTGGGTGAAGGCGCATCCGCAGTTCACGCTCACGACCTTCCTGGACGCCGTCGACTACGCGGTGCCCTTCCCCGTATCGAAGAACACCGCCGCCTGGAACCAGGCCGAACTCACGTATCTCACCCAGGCGTGGGCCGGTGAGCAGACGGTCGGCGAGGCGTCCACCGCACTCGCGGCGGCGATGAACAACCTGCTCGCCGAGGAGTGAGATGACGATCACCAGCAGACCGGAGACCCCGAGCGGGAAGCCCGCCCCGGCGTCCCGGCGAGAGTCTCCCGCCGGACGGCGCGCGCGTCGGGACCGGACGGTCGAGGCCCTGTGGGGGTACGCGTTCATCGCGCCCGCCGGTCTGGGTCTCGCGGTCTTCTACCTGTGGCCCGTCGTGCAGACCGGCTACTTCTCGTTCACCAAGTGGGGGGCGTTCGGCGGACACACCTGGAGCGGCCTCGACAACTACCACCGTCTCCTGAACGACCCGGAGTTCGGGCAGTCGCTGGTCAACACGGTGCTGTACACCGTGCTGGGGCTGGTCTCGATCCCCCTCGCCATCGTCTTCGCCGCGCTCCTCAACCGGGAGGGGCTGCGCGGTACGGGGATCTACCGCACCCTGTTCTTCCTGCCCGTCGTCACCATGCCGGTGGCCATCGCCATGCTCTGGCGATGGCTGTACAACGGCGACTACGGACTGATCAACCACGTGCTGTCCCTGGTCGGGATCGACGGGCCCAACTGGATAGCCGACCCTGACACCGCGCTGTTCGCGCTGGTCGTGGTGGGCGTCTGGAGCAGCCTCGGCTACAACTTGATCATCTTCCTGGCGGGGATGCAGGCGATCCCCAAGGAGTACTACGACGCCGCCGCCATCGACGGCGCGGGCCCGGTCCGGCAGTTCCTCAGGATCACGGTCCCGCTGATCTCACCCACCGCGTTCTTCGTCTCGGTCGTCTCGGTGATCGGCTCCCTACAGCTCTTCGATCTGGTCTACGTGCTGGTGGGCTCGGGCCAGACCGGGCGGGCGAACCCGGCGTTCCCCCGGCTGGAGACGGTCGTCCAGCTCTTCTACGACCGGGCCTTCGTGACCAACGACCGGGGGTACGCCGCCGCGATCGTGATCGTGCTGCTGTTCATCATCATGGCCCTGACCGCCCTTCAGTTCAGGCTCCAGAAGAGGTGGGTGCACTATGGCTGAGGCCCGTCCGCAAGCCGATCCGTCCCGTTACGGGGCCCGCTCGACGCCCCGGTCGCAGAAGACGCCCCGGTCACGGAAGACGTCCCGGTCACGGAACCGGTCGACGTCCCGGTCGCGGTCGCACATCGGGGTGCACGCCGTGCTGATCCCCGCCTCCCTGGTGATGGTCGCGCCCTTCCTCTGGCAGCTCGTCACCTCGCTGAAGTCCCTCTCCAGCGCGACCCGGGTCCCGCCGTCGCTCCTGCCCGAGGGCCGCTGGGAGAACTACGGTCGGATATTCGAGGTGCTGCCCTTCGGTGACCAGTTCCTCAACACGGCGATGATGGCGGCGGGCCGTACGGCCGGGCAGATCCTGCTCTGTCCACTCGCCGCGTACGCGTTCGCGCGGCTCCGCTTCCCCGGACGCGGGGTGCTGTTCGGGCTCTTCCTGTCGGTCCTGATGGTGCCGCCGCAGCTCTTCATCCTCCCGCAGTACCAGATCATGGCTTCCCTCGGCTGGCTCAACACCCTCCAGGCCATCGTCGTGCCGGGGATGTTCAGCGCGTTCGGTGTCTTCCTCCTGCGGCAGTTCTTCCTCGGCCTGCCCCCTGAGCTGGAGGAGGCGGCACGCCTCGACGGCGCGGGGCCGCTGCGGATCTACTGGTCCGTCATGCTGCCCCTGGCCCGCCCCGGGGTGATCGCCCTCTCCGTACTCGCGGTGCTCTGGTCATGGAACGATCTGTTCTGGCCACTGGTGGTCAACACCGATCCGGAAAAGATGACACTCTCAGCGGGACTGACCACCCTGCAGGGGCAGTTCCAGACCGACTACCCCGTGCTGATGGCCGGCTCCCTGCTCGCCTCCCTGCCCATGATCGCCGTCTTCGTCCTGCTCCAGCGCCAGTTCATCCAGGGGATCGCGCACACCGGCGTCAAGGGCTGACCGGCCGCCTGCCCCGCCTCTCCTGGACCCTCCCCCCCATACTCCCGGCCGTCGTTGACCGGCCGGGCCCTCCACAGGCCCCCCCAAGACAGGAATCACCGCGATGAAGAGACCCATCCTCCGACCGTCGCTCGCCAAGAGCCTCACCGCGATGGGACTGTTGAGCGCGCTGCTCGTCGGCGCCTCCCCCGTCTCCGCCCAGGTCGCCCGGGTGGACGGGGAGAGCGCCACGAGCGCCGCCTCGGTGACGTACCCCCAGACCACCGACACGTTCGCCAACCCCGAGCGCGGCTTCTACCACCACACGGACAGCTGTGACAAGAACGACTTCAGCGCGGCCACCCTGCGGAGTTACCGCACCGACGAGGGCGTGTCCCTGGTGATGTGCGTCTTCTACCTGGCCGAGTTCAAGAACAGCGCCATCAGCCAGAGCGCGCTGGACCGGCTCCAGCGGCAGTTCGCCGCCGTACGGAGTGCCGGCCTCAAGACGATCGTCCGGTTCGCCTACACCGAGTCCACCGACGGCGCCGACGCGCCCAAGGACCGAGTCCTCGCCCATCTGGACCAGCTGGCGCCGTATCTCAGCGCGAACAGCGACGTGATCTACGTCGTGCAGGCCGGCTTCGTCGGCGCCTGGGGAGAGGGGTACTACACCAAGAACTTCGGCGACGCGGGCAATGTGACCACCGCCGACTGGGCCAACCGCAAGGCCGTCGTCGACAAGACGCTCAGCGCGCTGCCGTCGACCCGCATGGTGCAGCTGCGCACGCCCAAGTACAAGCGGACGATGTACGGCACCACCGCGCTGCCGGCCGGCCAGGCGTACAACGGCTCGTCGCTCGCCCGGCTCGGCCACCACAACGACTGCTTCCTCGCCAGCGCCGACGACTACGGCACCTACGAGAACACCGCCGTCGAATACCCCTACCTGGCGGCCGAGACGTCCTATCTCGCGATGGGCGGCGAGACCTGCGGAGTCAACACGCCGCGGACGAGCTGTCCCACCACCCTCTCCGAACTGAAGATGTTCCACTGGTCGTACCTCAACACCGACTACGAGCCGAACGTCATCAGCGGCTGGCGGAGCGGCGGCTGCCTGCCCGAGATCACCCGGAACCTGGGTTACCGGTTCGCGCTGCAGAGCGGGACCTACCCGAGCACGGCGACCCGGGGCGGCTCCCTGCCGGTGAAATTCACCGTCAAGAACGACGGGTTCGCGGCGCCGTTCAATCCGCGGGGCCTCGAACTGGTCCTGCGCAACACCTCCACGTCCCAGGTGTACCGGCTCCCGCTGACCGGTGACCCGCGGAGCTGGACGGCCGGCACCACCACCACGGTCGACCGGAGCGTGACCCTGCCCGCCAATCTGCCGGCGGGCAGCTACAGCATGCTGCTCAACCTTCCCGACCCTCAGCTGTCGCAGCGGCCCGAGTACTCCATCAGGCTCGCCAACCAGGGCACGTGGGAGGCTTCCACCGGTTACAACAACCTGCTGAACACGATCACCGTGAGCTGATCCGCGGCGCTACCCCGGCCGAGGTCGTCAGCGGGCGACCTCGGCTGTCCGACGCCGGCGGCAGCGACGTGCCAGGTCATCGTCGTCGGGCCCGCGTACGACGGGTCGTCGGCCTCGAACACCGCCCGCTGCACCACGCGCCCCGGCGGCACCGGGTCGGCGAACCCGACGTCGACGACATCCGTCCCATCCGAGGTCTTGCCCGGGCTGCCGGCCGGGTCGAGGTAGGTGAGGCCATCCGGAACCCGCCACCGGGCCGCGGATCCCACCGCTCCACCCTGCCGCGCATGCCGTCCGGCGGCAACCAGGCCTCAAGGGACTCCTGGTCGAGGAGCGCGCCGTAGACGGCCGCCGGTGGTGCCGCGATCACCCGGCAGGCGCGGTCGGTCCCGTCCATGGTCCGAGTCGGCAGCGGCGGAGAACAGCCACAGCCTCCCACGGCAGCGGCGACCGGCAGGTCAAGGCCCGTGGCGTCCGGGTCGAGACAGGGTGACGGCGGTGGTGACGGCCGGGCCGGCACCGGTCGCGGTCACCTCACCCCACCGCTCGCTCCCGGGCTGCTGGTTCCAGGACCGGCCTTCGGAGACGGGTCGTGGTCCCGGACGTAGACGGTGACTCTCGCCCCGTTGACATGGGTTGTTCCGTACTCGCGGAAGTGGCGCCGCAGGGTGCTTGTTTTCGCTTCCTCCCGCGGGTTGGTCGGCGCGTGCGCACCCGCCGCGCGGACCGCGACGATCCGGTCGAATTCCAGCATGTGTGCCGCTATGTCCTGGGCGGGAAGCTCAATACCTGCAAGTGTGTTCGACGAAACGGGATCCTGTGCCAGGGCGAGATCCGTCAGGAAACGGGTGTCCTCGGGGTTGGCCGCGGTCAAGATCCGGTGCTGGCCGGAGAGATAGAGCAGCCCGTCGCCGGGACGGCTCTCCCTGCGTACGGTGGCGCCGATGGCGGTGACGTCATTGCTCCGGCTCTGGGGCGTCCTCAGCGAAAGGCTCGGCGGGACGAGCGCGGCCAGTACGGCAACCGCCGCGATCCACGCGTTACGGGAAGACTGCCGCAGCCGGTGGAAGTAGTCCATCCAGGCGCCCAGCAGCAAGGCGACTCCGATATTGCTGTAGAGCACATACCGGTCGACGAAAAGGGGCTTGACCAGTGAGGCGATCAACAGCAGAACGCCCGGAAGCACAAGAATCGGCACAGCCAGCGCGGAAAGCCGCACGGGCACCCTCATTCCCAGGGGCGCTCGGGCACACGCCACGCCCACGACCACCACGATCAGGAAATAATGAAGCCGCACCGGTCCGCCGATCCAGGACACCTGCCCCGACTGCCCCGCACTGCGGATCGCCAGCGGCAACAGCCCGGCCACAACGCCCGCGGCAGCCACACTCCACGCCCTCAGCACCGGTCGTGGAACACGGGAGACGACCAGTGTGACGCCGTGTGCGACCAGGGCGAGGACCGCGAACTCATGGAGCAGACAGGCCAGCAGCATGGTGGAGCCATAGACCGCCCACCGCCACCGGGCGCGACGGGGGACGCTGACCACGAGCGCATAGGTGGCCCAGGTGACCAGGGCACAGACCATGGCGTACGAGCGGCCTTCCTGCGCGTACTTCTGTACCTGGGGAAGGAGCGGAAACACCAGCCCGGCCAGCAGCCCGGCACGGGGTCCCGCCAGGCGTAGCGCCAGAAGCCCGACTCCGCTCGCCGCCACGGACATCGCCAGCACGGACGGCAGCCGCAACGTCAGCAGCCCTCCGCCGAAGAGACCGAAGATCTCATGCATGAGGGTGTAGTGGAGGGCGTGGACCAGATCGACCTGCTGGGCGGTGAGCCATATCTGCGAAAGTTCGCGGTGCGCGAGCTGATAGGTGACGGCCTCGTCCCCCCACATGCTGTTGTCCCTGCGAATACCCCAGAGCCCCAGGGCGATGGTCAGCGACAAGGGCGCGATGACGACAACGGCACCGGTCGGGCCCGGTGATGACCGACGGGCGGGTACGGGAGGGGAGACCGTCCTGGCCACGGCGGGGGCACGATCATCAACGGACATCGGCGACAGGGCCTTTCAGCAGTGGCGAAGACAACTCCGCCAGAGTGCCCGGACCTCGTTGACCGGATGCTGACCCAACCTGACCGGCCGATCAGGAAGGCGGGCCGGCACTGTGCGAGGCTGCACCGCATGCGCATCCTGGTGGTCGAAGACGAGGTGGACCTTGCCCACACCCTGCACACCGGTCTGACCGCCGAGGGCTACAGCGTCGACCTCGCCCATGACGGCCGACAGGGACTGTGGATGGCCCGGACCGGCGAATACGCCCTGGTCGTACTGGACTTGATGCTGCCCGGACTCAACGGCTACAAGGTCTGCGCCCAGTTGCGCCGGGAGGGCAACGCGACCCCCATCCTGGTACTCACCGCCAAGGACGGGGAGTGGGACCAGGCGGAGGCCCTGGACACGGGGGCCGATGACTACCTGGCCAAACCCTTCTCCTACATGGTGCTCGTCGCACGGCTGCGGGCCCTGGTCAGACGAGCCGCCACGGTCGCCCCGCCCGTCCTCGCCGTGGGCGACCTCTCGTTGGACGTCGCCGGCCGGGTCTGCCGCCGGGCCGGGGCCCGGGTGGAACTCACCCCCCGGGAGTTCGCCGTGCTGGAGCTGCTGGCCCGCCGGGCGGGCCAGGCCGTCTCCAAAACGGACCTGCTCTATCACGCGTGGCCCGACGAAGCCCTGGATCCCAACCTGGTGGAAGCGCGCGTCAGCGCACTGCGCAAGAAGGTGGACGCCGCGTTCCACCGGCAGTCCCTGCAGACCGTACGGGGCACCGGCTACCGACTGGTGGACGACCGTGAACGCGACTGAGCCGCGACGCCGCTGGTGGCCGACCGTGAACGCGACCGGGCCACGACGCCGCTGGTGGCCGCGTTCGGTACGGGCCCACACGGCCCTGGCCGCCGCCTCGGCCGCCGCCGTCATCCTGGTCGGCATCGGCTGGTGGGTACACCACGACGTCTACCGCGAGAGCACGCAGATCGCCGAAGGGCAGGCGCAGGCACAATTCCGGGCTCTCGTCGATCAGGTGGAGGAGGGCGTGGTTCCCGTTCGCCGAAGCACTGTGCCGTACGAGGTCGTCGCGACCGACCGCCGCGCCGCTGTCGCCTACGGCGGAGGCATGGAGGAGTTCGATCCCGGCACCCGCCATGTGCTGCCCGCCCCGCCCAAGGCCGAGTTACCCGCCCCACAAGTTGACGAGTCGTCAGGCTGGGGCTATACGAGCACTCCCACGCGCATGCCGTCGCGCCCCGACTCCAAACCCGGGGACCGGTTCGGGAAGGACGGTGGGACCTACCTGGTCATGTACCACGATGTCAGGGCCGATGAACTGAGCAGCGACAGAGTCGCCGCTCTGGGTGTCGCCGCCGACGCCCAACTGCGGGTCTATGTGGTGGCGCTCCCGCACGCAGCCGAGGACATCGCCGAGACAATCACCGAAGCCACCGACCGCCTGCTGCTGCGGGCCGGGCTCGTCGGCCTCGTGCTGATCGCAGCCGTCGCCTACTTCGCCGTCCGCATCGCACTGCGGCCGGTCGAAGCCATCCGCGTCCTCACCGCCTCGGTCACCGCGAGCGACCCCCGCGAACGCGTCACCGTACCCGCCGCCGGACACGAGATCACCGCCCTGGCCAACACCATCAACACCACCCTCCAACGCCTCGACAACGCCGCCGCCCAGCAACGCCGCTTCGTCGCGGACGCCGCCCACGAACTACGCAGCCCCCTCACCACACTCCTGGCCAGCCTGGAAGTCGCGCTCGCCTACCCGGAACGCACCGACTGGCCCGCCGCGGCCACCACCGCCGCACGACAGACCCGCCGCCTCCAGGCCCTCACCGAAGACCTGCTGCTCCTCGCCCGCCTCGACACCCGCACCCCCACGGCCGGCCCCGAAACCACCGACCTGACAGCCCTCGCCTCCCGGCTCATCGAGCAATACCCCCTCACCGACAGACCGTTGACCCTCACCTGCGACAGCACCGCCCCCGCCCACGCACACGGAACCCCCGACGCATACGAACGACTCCTGCGCAACCTCATCGACAACGCCGCCCGACACGCCGCACACCGCATCCAGATCACCATCCGAAACCAGGACCCCTGGATCATCCTCACCGTGCACGACGACGGACCCGGCATACCCACCGAAGACGCCGAACGCATCTTCGAACGCTTCGTCCGACTCGACGACGCCCGCTCCCGCGACCAAGGCGGCACCGGCCTCGGCCTCGCCATCGCCCGCGACCTGGCCCACCGCCACCGAGGCACCCTCACCCTCACCCCCCGGACCCTCGGAGCATGCTTCCAGCTACGCCTTCCCCGAGCCCCCACCCCGGCCGAGAAATGACGTACTTCACCGCGGCAGCCCTTCGGAACCGGAAGACCACCGGATGACCGCGCCCACCGCCACTGCCGCGGAAACTTTGATCCACTTCAAGATGGCGGCAGCTCGGTGAACGCGCGGGCTGCCGCCCGCAGCTCGTCCCGCCCCAGGTCGGCGTAGTCCGACACCGCGTGGCCGTACGCCGCCCGGTCGGGGGAAGGCGGGGCGGCACGGGGGCGTCCCGCGCGGTCACCCCTCCGGCCCCGCGATCGTGATGTCCCGGAATTCCACCCGCGCGTCCTCGGTGTAGCCGCCCACACTGCCCGCCGTGTACGGGCGTTCGGTGTCGGTGAACGCGACCACCTCACGGCCGTCCACCACCACCGTCATCCGCGGGCCGTACTGCCGCACCCGGATGTCCGACCAGTCGCCGACGGCGAACCGCGGTGTACCGGTGGCCAGGAACCGCTGTCCTCCCCGGTATTCGGGGTCCCGCTTGCCCAGCTCCCAGCCGTTGGGTTTGAGCGCCAGGTAGTAGAAGTGTTCCGGGTCGGTGTAGGCCCAGACGAGCCACGCCACTTCCCAGGGGTTGGGTTCCGGTGTGCGCAGCTGCTCGACCGTGCGCATCCGCGCCCGGAAGTCCAGCTGTCCGTACCGTGCGGTGGAGACGACCAGGCAGGCGTGGGTACGGTCGCGCTCGCGGGCCGCGCGCGGGGTGAGGTCGAGTTCGTCCACCCCGCCGGTGTTGCCCCCGTAGCCGTGGAACACCGAACGCCAGGGGCCGTGCACCGTTCCGTCCTGCCAGGACTCGGCGGACGTGGTCCGGCGCTCCTCGTCCCACAGGCCCGCCATCACCAGGCCGCCGGTCGCCAGGACGACGACCGCCAGCACCAGGCCTCCGGCCCAACGCCAGTCGTGCCACTGCCGGTTGCCCGGGTTCCGGTCGCTCCACCGCACGGTCCTCATGCCGCCGGATCGTACGTGCCGGCCAGGATGCCGCGCCCCGGTGCGGTTCCGCCGCCGAAGTCCTCGGTCAGCCGGGCGACGATACGGTCGGCGGCCCGGCCGTCGCCGAACGGGTTGCCCGCTCCCGCCATCCGCCGGTACTCCTCCGCGTCGTCCAGCAGGTGACCGGCGGCGGCCAGGATCGTGTCCGGATCCGTGCCCACCAGCCGGGCGGCCCCGACCTCCACCGCCTCCGGGCGTTCGGTGGTGGTCCGCAGCACCAGGGTGGGCTTGCCTAGGCTCGGGGCCTCCTCCTGCAACCCGCCGGAATCGGTCAGGACGAGGTCGCAGGCGGCCAGGGTGGCGGCGAAGTCCAGGTAGTCGAGCGGGTCGATCACCCGCACCCCCGGGTGACCGGCCAACTCGGGTAAGAGGGCCTCACGTACCGCCGGGCTGCGGTGCAGCGGCAGGACGATCTCCACATCGCCCCGGTCGGCCAGGCGGCGCAGCGCGGCGCCCATCGCACGCATGCGGTCCCCCTGGTTCTCCCGGCGGTGCAGGGTCAGGAGTACCCGCCGGTCGTCGGTGCGGAACGCGCTGCGCCCCGCGCCTTCCGCCAGCACCCACAGCAGGTTGTCGACCACGGTGTTGCCCGTGGTCATCACCTGCTCGTCGGGGATGCCCTCGGCCCGCAGATGGCCGGCGGAACGGGTGGTGGGGGCGAAGTGCCAGCGGGCCATCCGGCCGATCAGCCGGCGGTTCAGCTCCTCGGGGAACGGGTTGTCCAGCACGCCGGTGCGCAGGCCCGCCTCGACATGGGCCACGGGGGTGCGCTCGTAGAAGGCGGCCAGCGCGCCGCACAGCGCCGTGGTGGTGTCGCCCTGGACCACCACGAGTTCGGGGCGTTCGGTCCTGATCACCGTGGCGAGCCCGTCCACCAGCCGGGCGGTCAGCTCGGAGAGCCGCTGCCTCTCACGCATCACCGCCAGGTCGGTCTTCACCCCGACTCCGAGCAGACCGAGCATCTGCTGCAGCATCTCGCGGTGCTGGCCGGTGGTCACCACCATCGGCTGGAAGAGCGTGGAGGCGGCCATCGCCCGGACCACCGGGGCCAGTTTGATCGCCTCCGGCCGGGTGCCGAGCACGAGCATGGTGCGTACGGTCCCGGGCGGGCCGGGCCTGTCGTCCGGGGCGGCCGTCGCGTCCGGGGCGGCCGTGGAGGGGGACAGGGGTCTGCCTGATCTGGACATGGGTCTCCCTTGGCTGGGCGAGCGGAAGGAGCACGAACGGTACGGATGGCACGGGTGGCACGGGTGGCGCCGGTGGCACGAGAAACACTGGTGCTGCTGGTGACACGGGGAAGAGCTGGTGGCTCGGCGTACGGTGCTCGGTCGGTCAGGCGCGGTGCGGTACGTGGTTCAACTGCGGGCGGTCTTGAGCCAGGTCCGTTTGCCGGTGACGGTCCGCCACAGCCCCATCCAGCCGGACGCGAACCATATGTAGCCGTAGATCACGAAGACGTGCCCGAGCAGTGCGGCGCGGAGCGCGCCGAGCGACCGCTCGCGCCGCCGGTAGACGAAGCCGTAGATCCAGGCCGCGGTGAACGACAGCAGGTACGGGCCGAGGAACCACATCGTGGAGACCTGTGCGTGGCCGGTCATGAGGGACCCGGCGATCGTGCCGGCCACGGCGACCAGGAAGGACAGCGGCAGCAGCGAGGTGAGCAGGATCAGCACCGGGCTGGACAGGTGGTAGATCAGGTCCATCGCCGCCCGTCCTGGAACGTCGCGCAGTATCAGCGGCACCAGGTTGGCGGACTGGAGGTGCCCCTGGAACCAGCGGGACCGCTGGCGGATCAGCCGCCGCAGGTTCAGCACGGCCTGCTGGGAGACGGCCGCCGTGGTGCAGTGCTGGTTGGTCCAGCCGCGTGCGATCAGCCGCACCCCGAGGTCCAGGTCCTCGGTGAGGCTGTCGCTCCACGGGTTCTCGCCCAGCGAGTCGAGCGCGGACAGCCGCATGAACTGTCCGTTGCCGCCCATCCCGACACTGCCGATGAAGCGGCGGGCGCTCTGGAATATGTCGCCGTAGACGACGAACTCCATGTCCTGCAGCCGGGCCAGCAGGCCCTCCCGCCGGTTGTACATCCGGACGCCGATCTGGGTGGCCCCGGTCATCGGGTCGTTGAAGAACGGGTCGACCGCGTCGATGACGTGCTGGTCCAGCCTGCCGTCGGCGTCGACGACACAGACGATCACATCACCCGGGTCCCGGTCGCCGAGGAGGCCCGAGGCGCGCAGCAGCCGTACACCGTCGTTGAGCGCCGCGCCCTTGCCGAGCCGGGCGTTGGGCAGCCGGCGCTGGTGGAGCCAGACCCGTTCGGGGTCCGCGGACCGCGCTATCTCGGGTGTCCGGTCGTCGGAGCCGTCGTCGATGACCAGGGCGACGCAGTTCCCGGCGGGCAGGGCGGTTATGCGCGCGAGGCTTTCGGCCAGCACCATCTCCTCGTTGAGACAGGCGAGGAGAAAGACGTAGAAGCGCTGCTCGCCGGAGTCGGGGCGGTACGGCACCTGACGGCGGGAAAGCAGGAAGAGCGCGAAGTTGTACGTGCCCGCCATCGCGATGAGGGCGATGCTGGCCCATATCAGGACCTCCCCGATCACGACCGGTCCACCGCGGTCCGGTCGTGCACCGCCGGCCCACCACGATCAGCCGCTGGGAGCCCGGAACGTAATCGCAAACGAGCCACCAACAGGCCGAAAACAATCAGGCAGTACAACAGGAAACCCGCCCCGGCCGCCGCCTGCAAAGCTCTGGCCAGCGGAATTCCAGGCATAGCCTCAGGCGCAGCCGCCAGGCCCACCAAGGGCAGGGCTGAGCCCAAAACAGACCTACCATACATCGGTCCCCCACATTCAACTCGGCGCAGGAGTGGCGGGCGCTCCCCAACGGAACCGCCTCTGCGCGCTTACGGAAAGTACCAGACGCATCACCCTCGCAGCACCCCCGGGGGAGGACTCTTCGGCCGCAATCACATGTCTGGATTCTCTCCCCAGAGGCCCCATTGACAGTCGGTGGGAATGGTCAGAAGAATCACCGGCCTGTCGAGCTCATTAATCCCGCCTGTGGAATTGCACGACGGGCCGGACAGGATCATCGCATCGATTGTCGGCCATGATCCGCCGATGCCTCAGCTCCTTGTTCCACGTAATGCGGGGCCCAATCGAGGGGGGTACAAAGCATGAGTGAACCCTGGAGAAGAGCACGGTCGGCCTGGCTGGCCGTGATCGCTCTCGCGATCGCCGCCTTGGTCGGCGGCGGCCTGCTGGCACCGGCGACCGCAGCCGGCCGGGACGGCCGTGGGGACGCCGACCGGTCGTCGGCGCACGGCTCCTCCACCGGTGTGCGCGCCGACGAACTCAAGGGCTGGGCGGCGGCGCAGCGCTCCGCCGACGCGGAACGGCGGGCCGCCAAGAGCGCCAGGCCCACCACCGAGAACCGGTCACCGGAGCTGTCGAAGCGCCTGGCGTCGGCCACCGGCCGGCAGGCCCGTACCGCACCGCTCGCCGCCGAGCCCGGCGAGGCGAAGACCCTGGTCCTGTACGACACCGCGGGCCCGTTCGGGCACCTCGGTGAGCTGTACGCGATGGGCGTGGCGAACCTCGGCGGCCACTTCGGCACCGTGACCGCCAAGCCGGTCCAGGAGTACACACCGGGGCTGATCGAGGCCTACGACGCCACTGTGTACATCGGCTCCACGTACTACAGCGAGGAGATCCCCGACGCCGTGCCGGAGGACTTCTACCTCGACACACTGCTGTCCGAGCGGCCGGTGATCTGGATCGGCGAGAACATCTGGAACATGGCGAACTCCATCAGTCTCCAGGAGTTCCAGTACCGGTACGGCTGGGACCCGACGTCCTCCTTCTACGAGACGGACGGCAGCGTCGGCCAGATCTCCCGGGTCGACTACAAGGGCCAGCAGCTCACGCGTAAGATCCCGGCGGGCCAGGACGCGGGGGTGCTGCACCCCCACATCACGGCCGCGGCGGGCGATCCGCAGGTGACCACGGTGGCCCAGGCGGTGGACACGGCCGGGGGCACGACGAAGACCTCACCGTGGGCGATCCGTTCGGGCAATCTGACCTACATCGGTGAGATCCCCTTCACCTATGTATCCGAGACCGACCGGATTCTCGCCTTCCAGGACATGCTGTTCGACGCGCTGGCCCCCCAGACGGCCGAGCAGCACCGTGCCATGGTGCGTCTGGAGGACATCACTCCGCTGTCCGACGCCACCAGCATGCGGGCGATCGCCGACTACCTGAAGTCGAAGAACATCCCGTACGGCATCAACGTCATCCCGGTGTACAGCGACCCCAAGGGCGTACAGAACAACGGCGTGGCGCGCACCGTCCGGCTCTCGCAGCGGCCGGCGCTGGTGAACACCCTCAAGTACATGCTGGCCAACGGCGCGGTGCTGATGGACCACGGCTACACCCATCAGTACGGGAACGCGGACAACCCGTACAACGGCCTGAGCGCCGACGACTTCGAGTTCTTCCGGGCCCATGTGGACGCCACCGACACGGTGATCTACGACGGTCCCGCGACGGAGGACTCCGCCGAGTGGGCGCAGGGCCGGGTCACCGCCGCACTCGCCGAGTTCGCCCGGGTCGGTCTCCCCACGCCCAGGCTGTGGGTCACCCCGCACTACGCGGCCTCGGCCACCGACTACCGGGTGTTCGCGCAGAACTTCGCGGCCAGGATGGAGCGTCCCCTGTACTTCGCGGGAACGCTGTCCGGCGAACCGTCCGATTCCAGCCGCTACCTCGGGCAGTTCTTCCCGTACCCCGTCACCGATGTCTACGGCACGAAGGTGCTCCCGGAGAACCTGGGCAGCTACGAGCCGGACGCCCACAACAACAACCCGCCCCGGCTGGCGGCCGACCTGGTCAAGAACGCCAAGGCCAATCTCGCCGTGCGGGACGGCTTCGCCAGCTTCTACTACCACCCCTACCAGCCGGTGGAGCCGCTGAAGGAGACCGTCGAGGGCATTCTGGCGCTCGGCTACACCTTCGTCAGCCCGGAGAGCCTGATCTGATCCGGCCCACTCCCGTACCACGTACCCCGTAGCACCGTTCACACCCCGTGCCGTTCGGGCCCTGCCCGAGGAAGGCTTGTTCCGATGAGAGCGCTGAGGCGGACGACCGCGACCCTGGCGGCGACGGCGACCGCCGCCGTCGCCGTACTGACGGGTTGCTCGGCGGGTGGGGACAGCCCTCCCGAGCAGCGGATCCGCGGCATCACCCTGCCCGCCTGGGACACCGGGGACTACGGCCGGTCCGAAGCACCGGGCTATCTGCGGCAGATCGCCGGCACCGGCGCCCGGTGGGTGGTGTTCACCCCCACCTGGTACCAGGACGGAACCGGCCGGTCCACGATGCGTCCCACCGAGGAGACGGCGGACGACGCCGGGGTGCGCCGGATCGTCGGCCTGGCCCACGCCGCCGGGCTCAAGGTGATGCTCAAACCGCATGTGGACCTGGTGAACGGCGAGGACCGGGCCGACATCCGGCCCACCGACAAGGACGCCTGGTTCACCGCGTACGAACGCTTCATCACCCATTACGCGCGGCTGGCCACGGAGTTGGACGTGGAGCAGTTCGCGGTCGGTACGGAGCTGGCCGGCACCTCCGGCGAACGTCGGCGCTGGCGGGCCGTGATCGCCGCGGTGCGTGACACCTACGACGGCACCCTGACCTACGCCGCCAACTACGACGAGTACGCCAGCATCCGGTTCTGGACATCTCTCGACCTGATCGGCATCGACGCCTACTGGCCGCTGGCCAAGTCCGCCACGACCGATCCGGCGCGGCTGGCGAAGGGTTGGCGGCCGATCGTCGCCGAACTCGCCGCGTTCGCCGCGCGGCAGGACAGAAAGATCCTGTTCACCGAGGCCGGTTACGTCAGCCAGCACGGAACCGCCGCGGAGCCGTACTCCTGGACCGTCAGTGAGCGCGCCGGGGCCGACGAGCAGGCGGCGGCCTACGAGGCCCTGCTGACCGCCTTCGACGACGAGCCGTGGTGGGCCGGAGTGTGCTGGTGGATGTGGGACGACTGGCCGGACAGCGGCGAGACGGAGCGGCGGCTGGCCTACACCCCGCACGGCAAACCCGCCGAGCAGGTGCTGCGGAGCTGGTGGCGGCGGTGAGGCGGGCGGGCCCCCCCCCGCGAGGGCGGGGCCCCCCCCCGCCCCCCCCCGCGGGCCCCCCCC
>NZ_JBHZEJ010000100.1:0-23285 GCF_042756365.1 Streptomyces sp. NPDC059092 | reverse complement strand
AGTACGAACGGGACTTCTGGCAGAGCCTGGAACAAGTCCCGCAGTCCGCCTGAGCCAAGATCACCGGACTCTACGAAACTCAGTACAGCTCAAAGAGCTCGCCGAAAGCGCCGTGGTCCCCCGTGCTGATGCGTTTCCGCAGACTCGTATCCACACCTTCCATCTGTCCGTACGGCGAGGGCCGGTTCCAGTGACTCACGTCACAGAGGCAGGTGTGCGGCGAGTGCTGTGCTGGTGACTGCCGCAGGTGGAGTCGGTGATCGGCTGCTGCGGCGCTTCTTCCCTCGCCGGAGGATGGGCGGGCGGCTCGGCTGGTCAGCGCCCTTGCATCCCCATCCGGCCGCTTCGGGTGAGACGCCTGGTCATGAGAGTGATGGCGGCCCAGGTGATCAAGGTTTCGGAGTGCTGGATGAGCCGTTCGCAGTCCCGGGCATGGCGGCGGGCGTTCATCATCCAGGCCAGGCTCCGTTCGACGACCCAGCGGCGGGGCAGCACGATGAAGCCGGAGGTGTCCTTGGGCCGGCTGACGGTCTTGACGGTCAGGCTGAGGTGGTGTCTGGCCCAGGTCACGAGCTTGCCCGCGTAGGCCCGGTCGGCCCAAACGATGGTGATCTCGGGGTGCATCAGGCTGAGCCGGAAGAGGACTTCCTTGGCGGCGGCGGAATCGTGGAGGTCGGCTGGGGTGACCATCACGAACAGGGGCAGGCCGCGGGTGTCGACCACGAGGTGCCGTTTGCGGCCGTTGATTTTCTTGCCCACGTCGTAACCGCGGCTGTCCTTGCCGACGGTCGCGGCCGCCTTCACGGACTGCGAGTCGATGATGGTGGCCACCGCCCGCGGACCTTTGCCCATCTCCCGGCGGATCCGCCCGGCGGGCTGATCACGGATCTGGCCGATGACACCACGGGCGGCCCAGCGCGCCATGAACCCCCAAACCGTGCGCCAGGGCGGGAAATCCGCAGGCAGGGCCCGCCATTTGCAGCCGGTGTCCACGACATAGCGAATCGCGTCGACGATCTCGCGGCGAGGGTGCTTCTCCGGCCGGCCGCCGACCCTGGTTTCGCAAGCCGGGACGGGTAACAGCGGCTCGATCAATGCCCATTCGGCGTCGGAGGTGTCCGAGGGATAGCGAGGGCGGCGCATCTTCTCCTCCGCGTGTGACCTGCGGCGGGGGGGGGCGCCCCCCCCCCCGGGGGGGTGCCGCCCTCCGGCACGTTCCGGTACACGTGACTCCGGTACACGTGGGCTCCGGTACACGTGACACGGTCCGATACGTACCGGCGCGTCAGGCCGGGTCGCGGTCCGCCGTCACTTGCGCATGACCTCGGGCTCGTGGCGGCGCAGCAGCCGCACGACCGCGAAGCCGCAGACGACCCCGATCAGCAGCAGGACCGAGACGTTCATGACCCACTGGCCCGCCGCGTGCTCCCACAGCGGGTCCAGGTTGGTCGGGTCGTCGACGTCCCACGGCGCCATCAGGTGCGAGAGGTCCAGGGTCGTGCCCGCGCCGGCGATGGCCCAGCGGGACGGCATCAGCCACGCGAGCTGTTCCAGGCCCGGCGAGTCGTAGAGCTGGAAGAGAACGCCCGTGAACACGACCTGGACGATCGCGAACATGACGAGCAGCGGCATCGTCTTCTCGGAGGTCTTCACCAGCGAGGAGATGACCAGGCCGAACATCATCGAGGTGAAGCCGAGGGCGATCACGACCAGGCAGATCTCGACGGCCGGCGGCATGAGCAGGCCCTCTTCCGGCAGCACGCGGGGCGCGAAGCCGATACCGCAGAGGATGACGCCCTGGAACGCCGTGATCACACCGAGTGTGATCACCTTGGACATCAGATAGGCGGAGCGGGAGAGACCGGTGGCCCGTTCCCGTTCGTAGATCACCCTCTCCTTGATCAGCTCACGTACGGAGTTGGCCGCGCCCGAGAAGCACATGCCGACCGTGAGGATCAGCATGATCGTGCCCGCGGCGCTGTTGAACCGGGCCGGCGCCTCGGGCGGCCCGAGGCCGAACTTGGCGGGGATCACGACGCTGACCACCCCGAGCACGGCGGGCAGGATCAGCATGAGCCCCATGAAACCCTTGTCGGAGGCGATCACCGAGGAGTAGCGGCGGATCAGCGTCCAGAGCTGGGAGCCCCAGCTCTGGGCCTTCGGCGGGCGTAGCTGCTGCGGCGGCGTGTGGACGGACTGGGCGGCGACGGAGTCGATGTCCGCGGCGTACATCTGGTAGTGCTGGGAGCCGCGCCAGCGGCCCGCCCAGTCGTAGTCGCGGTAGTTCTCGAAGGCCGAGAAGACATCGGCCCAGGTGCTGTAGCCGAAGAAGTTGAGCGCTTCCTCCGGCGGGCCGAAGTAGGCGACGGAGCCGCCGGGGGCCATCACGAGCAGCTTGTCGCAGATGCCCAGCTCGGCCACGGAGTGGGTCACGACCAGGACCGTACGGCCGTCGTCGGCGAGCCCGCGGAGAAGCTGCATGACATCGCGGTCCATGCCCGGGTCGAGGCCGGAGGTCGGCTCGTCCAGGAAGATCAGCGACGGCTTGGTGAGCAGTTCCAGGGCCACGGACACGCGCTTGCGCTGACCACCGGAGAGCGAGGTGATCTTCTTGTCCTTGTGGATGTCGAGCTTCAGCTCGCCCAGCACCTCGCCGATCCGGGCCTCGCGCTCGGCCTCGGCGGTGTCGCCGGGGAAGCGGAGCTTGGCCGCGTACTTGAGGGCCTTCTTGACGGTCAGCTCCTTGTGCAGGATGTCGTCCTGCGGAACGAGACCGATGCGCTGCCGCAGCTCGGCGAACTGCTTGTACAGGTTCCGGTTGTCGTAGAGGACGTCGCCCTGGTCGGCGGGGCGGTAGCCCGTGAGCGCCTTGAGCAGGGTGGACTTGCCGGATCCCGAGGGGCCGATGACCGCGATCAGCGACTTCTCGGGGACACCGAAGGAGACGTCCTTGAGGATCTGCTTGCCGCCGTCGACGGTCACCGTGAGATGGCGGGCCGAGAAGGAGACCTCACCGGTGTCGACGAACTCTTCGAGCCGGTCCCCGACCAGCCGGAAGGTGGAGTGGCCGACACCGACGATGTCGTTGGGGCCGAGAAGCACGGTGCCGGACTTGGCGATCGGCTGGCCGTTGACGTACGTGCCGTTGTGGGATCCGAGGTCGTGGATCTCGAAGCGGCCGTCGGGGGTCGCCGTGAACTCGGCGTGGTGGCGCGAGACCTGGAGGTCGGAGACGACCAGTTCGTTCTCCAGGGCACGGCCGATGCGCATCACGCGGCCGAGGGAGAACTCGTGGAAGGTGGTCGGACTGCGGTCCCCGTACGCGGACGGGGCCCCCGCCGCGCCGCCCGCGCCACCGCCCTGTGGCTGCTGTGGCCTCGGTGGCTGAGGCGCCTGCTGCGCGTAGTGAGGTGCGGGGGCCTGTGCCTGCTGGGGTACGGGGGCCGCCTGCGCCTGCTGCCAGCCCTGCTGCTGCGGGGCCGCCGGCTGCTGGGGCTGCTGCCAGCCCTGCTGGGCCCCCGCCTGCTGAGGTGCCACGCCCTGCGCGCCGTACGCACCGGCACCGGCGCCCGCACCGGCGTTCGCGCCCGCGCCGGTGAGCGTCACGCGGGGGCCGTCGGTGGCGTTGCCGAGGTGGACGGCGGAGCCGGCGGCTATCTCCAGCTGCTGAATGCGACGGCCCTGCACATAGGTGCCGTTGGTGCTGCCGTGATCCTCAATGACCCAGCCACGGCCTCCCCACTTCACGGTGGCGTGGCGCCACGAGACCCGGGCGTCGTCGATCACGAGGTCGCCCTGTGGATCGCGGCCGAGCGTGTACGACCTGGACGGATCGAGCGTCCAGGTTCTTCCGTTCAATTCCAGTACGAGTTCCGGCACTCCATGCCCCACTTGTTGTCCCCCGAGTTTCCCCCATCGCGGGGAGTCTAGGGATGGCGAACATCGTGGGGAACTATTTCAGGCTCACTCCCGTCTTTGAAAGTCGGGCCGTGTGCCATACCGGCACAAGCGTGTAACAGCCCCCCGGGAAGGGCCTGTCGGCGAGGAACAAAGAGCCATGGAAAGCAACAACACCGACAAAACACAGGCGTGGCCCGGTAATCCATCGCCGTGCGCGCCCCTCGGCGCCCACCGAAAAGGGAGTCCGCGGTCGTGCCGTAAGCGCGATGACGGGATTCAACCGTCGTTTTCTCGCCAATCGAGGACCGGCGGTACGGCGATACCGGAGCCGTGGAATCCGGTACGCCGCTTACCTCCGGTGCGCCGGACCGCCCGCGCGGCGCACCGGGCGGTGATCCCGGAACCGGCGGCGCACCGTATCCGCAGGTCATCCCCTCCGTCACCCCATGATCGTTGTCCGGTACGCGGGACGGCTGGCCGGTTTCCGCGCCCCGCCCGATACGGTGGAACCACCATGAGCGCAACTCAGCCCCGTCTGAACTCCGACGTCCCGACCCTCCTCGTCAAGATCTTCGGGAAAGACCGCCCGGGGATCACCGCCGGGCTCTTCGACACCCTCGCCGCCTTCTCCGTCGACGTGATCGACATCGAGCAGGTCGTCACCCGTGGCCGTATCGTCCTGTGCGCACTCGTCACCGCGCCGACCGCGGACGGTGCCACCGAGGGCGAGCTGCGGGCCACCGTGCACAGTTGGACCGAATCCCTCAAACTCCAGGCCGAGATCATCTCCGGCAAGGGCGACAACCGGCCGCGCGGCAGCGGCCGTTCGCATGTCACCGTCCTGGGAAACCCGCTGACGGCCGAGTCGACGGCGGCCATAGCCGCCAGTATCACCGCGACCGGCGGCAACATCGACCGGATCTTCCGGCTCGCGAAGTACCCGGTCACGGCGGTCGAGTTCGCCGTGTCCGGTGTGGAGACCGAACCGCTGCGCACCGCACTCGCCACCGAGGCGGCCGAGATCGGGGTGGATGTAGCCGTCATCTCGGCCGGACTGCACCGCCGGGCCCAGCGCCTGGTGGTCATGGACGTGGACTCGACCCTGATCCAGGACGAGGTCATCGAGCTGTTCGCGGCGCACGCCGGCTGTGAGGCCGAGGTCGCCGAGGTGACCGCCCGGGCCATGCTCGGTGAGCTGGACTTCGAGCAGTCCCTGCACGCCCGGGTCGCGCTGCTCGCCGGGCTCGACGCGTCGGTGGTGGAGAAGGTACGGGCCGAGGTACGGCTCACCCCCGGCGCCCGCACCCTGGTCCGCACGCTCAAGCGGCTCGGCTACCAGGTGGGGGTGGTCTCCGGCGGGTTCACCCAGGTCACCGACGCCCTCCAGGTGCAGCTCGGGCTGGACTTCGCCGCCGCCAACACCCTGGAGATCGTGGACGGCAAGCTCACCGGACGGGTCGTGGGCGAGATCGTCGACCGGGCGGGCAAGGCCCGGCTGCTGCGCCGGTTCGCGGCCGAGGCCGGGGTGCCGCTGGCACAGACGGTCGCCATCGGTGACGGCGCGAACGATCTCGACATGCTGAACGCGGCCGGGCTCGGTGTGGCCTTCAACGCCAAGCCGGTCGTCCGCAAGGCCGCCCACACGGCGGTGAACGTACCGTTCCTGGACACCGTGCTCTACCTGCTGGGCATCACCCGGGAAGAGGTCGAGATCGCGGACGGTGAGGACGGCCTCGAAGAGCCGGCCGAACCGGCCGAACCGGGCGCACGGGACCGCCGAGCGGTCTGAGCCGCACGGCAGGGCAAGGCAGGACAGGGCTGGCCAGGCCAGGCGGAGCAGGGCCGCCCGGACCCACGCAGGCGGGCAAGGCACGGCGAGAAGAAGGCCCCGGCGGGGAGCCGGTGAACGCATCACCGGACTCCCCGCCGGGGCCTTCCCCGCCCGTATCCACGCCGCCCGGGTCAGCCGCCCGTGGTCAGCCGCGCCGCGGCGTCCAGAACTCGGCGAGCGTGGCCACGCCGTGCTCCACGGACTTCCAGGAGCCGTCGACCGTGAGGACGGCGAAGGCGGCGGTGGGGAAACCGCTGCGATTCATCCGGGTGAGCGCGTCACCCTCCGCCGAGCCGGCGAGCGCGTCGGCGAGGGCGTGCGTACCCGGGTTGTGGCCGATGAGAAGAAGGTCGCGCACGTCGTCGGAGACCTCGTTGACGACGGCGATCAGCTCGCCGAGGGAGGCATCGTACAGCCGGTCCTCGTAGACGGTCCTGGGGCGCTGCGGCAGCTCCGACACCGCCAGTTTCCAGGTCTCTCGCGTTCTGGCCGCGGTCGAGCAGAGAGCCAGATCGAAGGCGATACCCGTCGCGGCCAGCTCACGGCCGGCGATGGGGGCATCAGCACGGCCTCGGTCCGCGAGCGGCCTTTCGTGGTCGGCCACGTCGGGCCAGTCGGCCTTCGCGTGCCGGAGGAGGACGATCCTGCGGGGTGTTTCGACGCTCATGTTTCCCAGCTTCGCATGAAATGAGCCAGCGGGCGCAGGGTGTTGACGTGCTCACCCGGCACGGGTGAACGGCGCCGTCGGCGCTGACCGGTACTACCGGGCCAGGGTCAGATGCAGGTGCTCCAGGATCCGGCCGACCGTGGGCTCGGCGGTCGCGGCATGCACCTGGCCGGGATCCGCCATCAGCACGAACAGGACCACGAAGGCTATGGACGGCAGGGCGACGGACCACCACGGCAGCCGCGTGTCGACGCCGCCGGAGGAGACCGGGGAGTAGGGCCGGGAGTGGGTACGGGCCGGCATGGCCGCCTCCGGAAGTCGGTGAGTCAGTGAATCGGTCAGCCGCTGGATCGGTGAATCGATCCGGTGATCCGTGATGCTTCCAAGCTACGGATCACGAGGCCCGGTTCCCATCCGGTGACCCACCCACTTGACCCTGACCCAGGCCCCCTAGGGGATGGGGGGCCAGCCCCACCCCGGGGGCGGCACGGGGGTCGGATCAGGGGCTGGCGATGGTCGCGATGATGCTGATGATCACCATGATGCCGATGATCGTGCCGAAGACGAGCAGCAGTTTCCGCTGGCCGTTCTGAGGGTTCGGGTCAAGGACTGGCATGCGGTCAGTCTCGCATCCGCGTCTCGTCCTCGATCGTCCGGTCCCGCCCCGCGACGACGCCCATCACCATCTGCGGTACGAGGAACCCGGCCATCAGCGCGATCGGCAGCCCCCAGCCGCCGGAGTGCTCGTACACCACTCCCACCAGCATCGGGCCCGGGATCGAGATCAGATAGCCGGTGCTCTGGGCGAAGGCGGAGAGCCGTACGACACCGGCACCGGTCCTCGACCGCAGGCCGATCATGGTGAGGGCCAGCGGGAACGCGCAGTTCGAGACACCCAGCAGCACGGCCCAGACCCACGCTCCCCCGGCCGGCGCCGCATACAGCCCGGCGTAGGCGGTCAGCCCGCAGAGCCCCAGGGCGACGACGATCGGCCCCTGGTTGTTCATCCGGGTCGCCACCCTCGGGATCACGAAGGCCAGCGGCACCCCCATCACCATGGTCATGGCGAGCAGCAGCCCCGCCGTGCCCGCCGGGACTCCGGCGTCACGGAAGATCTGCGGCATCCAGCCCATGGTGATGTACGCGCCGGTGGCCTGGAGGCCGAAGAAACAGGCGAGGGCCCAGGCCGTACGGCTGCGCCCGAGCCGGAGCCCGGGCGCGGCACCGGCGCCACCGCCGTGTGCGCCCGCAGCCACGGCCGGGGCGCCGGAGGCGGTAGCGGTACGGTCGCGGGCCAGGCCGATCCACGGCAGTACGGCCACGGCGGCGAGCACCGCCCACACGCCCAGCCCCGTACGCCAACTGCCGCCCAGCGCCGCGGTCATGGGGACGGTCACGGCGGCCGCCGTGGCGGTGCCGAGCGCCAGCCCCATGGAGTACAGGCCGGTCATGGTGCCGACCCGGTCGGGGAAGTGGCGCTTGACGATCACCGGCATCAGCACGTTGCTGACCGCGATCCCCATGAGCGCGAAGGCACTGGCGGCGAGGAACCCGGCCGTGCCGCCGGCGAACGGGCGGAGCGCCACTCCCGCGGTGATCGCCACCATCCCGGCGAGGACGACGGTGCCGGGCCCGAAGCGCCGCGCCAGCCGGGGCGCGGCGAAGCCGAAGACGGCGAAGCAGAGCGGCGGTACGGAGGTGAGGACCCCCGCGAGCGTGCCGCTCATGTGCAGCCCGTCCCTTACCTCTTCGAGGAGGGCGCCGAGACTGGTGATGGCGGGGCGGAGGTTGAGGGCGGCGAGGACGAGCCCGGCGACGAGAAGCCGGGTGCGCCATTTCGAAGCCGGTGCGGACGGCGCAGGCGGCACCGACGGCGAGGCCGGCCCGGAGGTCGCGGACGGACCGGAGGGGACGGAAAGGGCGGCGGGCGCGGACGCCGGTATGCGCCCGGTCTGCGGGTGGAGAGAGGTGTGCGGCTCGTCGGACATGGGGCCATCATAGAATGATGGGATGTTTTACTGTCCATCTGCGGGACACCGTCCCTCCCCGAGACCAGGAGCACCATGGCACTGACCTCTCCCCGGCGCTCCGCACTCTCCGATCAGGTGATCAACGAGCTGCGGGATCAGATCACGTCGGGCGCATGGCCGGTGGGCTCACGCATCCCGACCGAGCCGGAGCTGGTCGAACAGCTGGGCGTGGCCCGTAACACCGTCCGTGAGGCGGTCCGCGCGCTCGCCCACAACGGGCTGCTGAGCATCCGGCAGGGGTCGGGCACGTACGTCGTCGCGACCAGCGAGCTGGCCGGGGTGATGCACCGCAGATTCGCCGGGGCCGACCCGCGCCACATCGCCGAGCTGCGTTCCACGCTGGAGTCCTCGGCCGCGCGGCTGGCCGCGCAGCGCCGCACGGAGCGCGATCTGCGGCAGCTCGACACGCTGCTCGCGCGGCGCGAGGAGGCGTGGTCCGCGGGCGACGCGGACCGGTTCGTGGCCGCCGACGCGACGCTGCACCTCGCGGTGGTCGCGGCGTCGCACAACGACGTGCTGACCGCGCTCTACGCGGACCTCGGCCATCTCCTGCGCGACTGGCTGCGGGACGACGTGGGCCGGGAGCTGCGCCCCGAGAACCACATGGACCACGCACGGCTGGTGGCGGCGATCCGGGCGGGCGACGCGGAGACGGCGGCGGCCGAGGCGGCGAGCTACACCAAGCACTGCCTGGTCACGGACGTTCATGGCTGACCCGCACCGACCTGATCTCCTTCCAGCACCGGTCCGCGAGGCGTACGTATCCGGCGGCCCTGATCTCCACGGGGGCGCCGACGGCGTCGATGTCCCACCAGCGGGCGCAGTCCACGTGGAGCTGGACCCGGTCCGTCTCGGGGTACGGGTTGTGGCAGTACGCGAGGGCGCGGGAGCCCTGGATGTCCGTACGGCAGGTGGCTCGGAAGCGGTCAGGGGCCGGGCGGTCCCGGCCGGGGCGGTCGGCGGCGACCGCGAACGCCGAGGCCATCAGCGCGGCGGCCACGAGCACGGCCGTACGGCGGCGCTGCGGACGCATGCGGACCCCTCCTCCCCCGACGAGCAGCCGTGGGAACGGCGCCTTCGTGGGCCGTTCCGCCCAGTGTGCGGGGAAGCGCCGCTCTTTTCGACTCGGGGAGGAGCCGCGGGGAAACGGGCAGCAAGAAGGCCGCGCGCTCCGGAGGGAACGCGCGGCCTTCTCAGCGCTGCCGAGGGTGTCAGGCACCCATCATGTGCACGCCGCCGTCGACGTGGACGATCTCGCCCGTCGTCTTCGGGAAGAAGTCCGACAGCAGACCGACGACGCCGCGGCCGGCCGGCTCCGGGTCCGAGAGGTCCCAGTTGATCGCGGCACGCTGGTTCCAGACGTCCGCGAAGGTCTCGAAGCCCGGGATCGACTTGGCCGCCATCGACTTGAGCGGACCGGCCGAGATCAGGTTGCAGCGGATGTTCTGGGCGCCCAGGTCACGCGCCAGGTAGCGGTTGGTGGACTCCAGGGCCGCCTTGGCGACACCCATCCAGTCGTACTTGGGCCAGGCGAACTGCGCGTCGAAGGTGAGGCCGACGACCGAGCCGCCGCGCTCCATCAGCGGCAGGCAGGCCATGGTGAGCGACTTCAGGGAGTACGCCGAGACGTGCACCGCCGTGGAGACGTCCTCCCAGCTTCCCTCCAGGAAGTTGAAGGCGCCCTGCGGGCCGAAGGCGATCGAGTGCACGATGCCGTCGATCCCGGCGCCCTCGCCCTGGTGCTCACGGATCTTGTCCGCCAGCCCGTCCAGGTGCTCCTGGTTGGTGACGTCCAGCTCGATGACCGGGGCGGGCTTGGGCAGCCGCTTGGCGATGCGCTCGACGAGCGTGAGCCTGCCGAAGCCGGTGAGGATGACCTCGGCGCCCTCCTCCTGCGCCACCTTGGCGGCGTGGAAGGCGATGGAGGACTCCGTGAGGACGCCCGTCACGAGAATGCGCTTGCCGGCGAGGATTCCACTCATGTGATCAGTGACCCATGCCCAATCCGCCGTCAACGGGAATGACGGCTCCAGTGATGTACGAGGCGTCGTCGGAGGCGAGGAACCGCACCGTCGCGGCGATCTCCTCCGGCTGCGCATAACGGCCGAGCGGTACCTGCGAGACGATGCCCGCGCGCTGCTCGTCGGTGAGTACCTTCGTCATGTCGGTGTCGACGAAGCCGGGCGCGACGACGTTGAAGGTGATGTTCCGCGAACCCAGCTCACGGGCGAGGGAGCGGGCGAACCCGACCAGACCGGCCTTGGACGCGGCGTAGTTCGCCTGCCCCGCCGAACCGAGCAGCCCGACGACGGACGAGATCAGCACGACCCGGCCCTTCTTCGCACGCAGCATCGCGCGGTTGGCGCGCTTGACGACACGGAAGGTGCCGGTGAGGTTGGTGTCGAGTACGGACGCGAAGTCCTCCTCGGACATCCGCATCAGCAACTGGTCCTTGGTGATGCCGGCGTTGGCCACCAGCACCTCCACAGGACCGTGCTTCTCCTCGATCTCCTTGTATGCCTGCTCCACCTGCTCGCTGTCGGTGATGTCGCAGCGGACCGCCAGGCAGCCCAGCTCCGTGAGCGCCTGCGGCGGCTCGCCGGAGCGGTAGGTGATGGCGACCTTGTCGCCGTTGTCGGCGAAGGCACGGGCGATGGCGAGGCCGATGCCCCGGTTTCCTCCGGTGACGAGAACCGAGCGGCTCAACGGATCAGCCTTTCCTCAAGGGGTCTGCTACCCCTGAAAACCTATAGGTCCGGCCCGGCCCGCGGGGAATCGGCCCCTGACAGCGCCTCGGGGTACTCCCTGTCGGGTCCCTACAGAAACGGGCCCCGGCCGATCCCGCCCGTGCTCGCCACGGGCTCACTCCCCGCCGTACAGCCGGTCAAGATCCACGAGCACGGCCTCGCCCCGCTCCCCGGCGGCCCGCAGCTCGGGGGCGAACCCCGCTCCCCCGAAGCAGACGAGCCGGACCTGCGAGACGTCAGTGCCGCGCCCGGCCGGCAGGTCCCGGATTCCTCTCAGCCGTTCGAGATGTCCGACCCCCATGACCTGGCCCTGGCCGGCGGCGCCGTGGACCACGACATCGACTTCGTACGAGGCTCGGTTCGCCGGGTCGGAGACGGTGCCGTACGACACGTCGACCGGCAGACCGCCGAGCGTCTCGGGCGCCGCGAAGTGGGCGACCCAGTCCCGGCAGAGCTGCTCGAAGTGCGGACCGACCACGGCGGGGAAGAAGCCCGGCCGGCTGCTCCGCCGGGCGGCCTCGGCCATCCCCCGGTCCAGCAGGGCGATCTTCGGCCGGACGATGGCGTGATCGAAGTTGATCAGCGGTTCGGCGACCTGGCACATCCTGCGGTTCTTGCGGAACGCGTCCGTCTGCCGTCGTACGAGCCCGCGGTCCTGGAGCACGGTCAACGGGTGCGTGATGTCGCCGGTGGGCCGGGCGAGGAAGCTCGCGGTACGGCCCGACGCGCAGCGGCCCTGGGCGAGCGGGGCGAGAGCACCGTACGGCAGATCCAGGCCCCTCCGGCACGTACCACACCCCGAGCCGTAAGCGGCCAAGGTGCCGTAATGGCCCTTCGGGTCGGCTGCTCCGCATGATTCACTGCGGACGCATGGAAGGTGTGACAACCAGAGCGTGATGGGAAGGGAAGGCAGCACGTGCCCCACGAGGTAGATCAGTCGTTCCTGGCGCTGCCGCTGCGGGCGCTCGCCGATGCCGCGCTCGCGCGGGCGCGGGCGCTCGGTGCGCAGCACGCGGATTTCCGGTTCGAGCGGGTGCGCGGCGCGGCCTGGCGGTTGCGGGACGGGAAGCCCGCCGGGTCCTCGGACACCACGGATCTCGGCTACGCGGTCCGGGTGGTGCACGGCGGGGCCTGGGGTTTCGCGTCCGGGGTGGATCTGACGATGGACGCGGCGGCGCGGGTCGCCGGGCAGGCCGTGGCCATGGCCAAGCTGTCCGCGAAGGTGATCGCCGCCGCGGGGTCCGACGAGCGGGTGGAGCTGGCCGAGGAGCCGGTGCACGCCGAGAAGACCTGGGTGTCGGCGTACGAGATCGATCCGTTCACCGTGCCCGACGAGGAGAAGAGCGGGCTGCTCGCCGAGTGGAGCGCGCGGCTGCTGCGGGCGGAGGGCGTGGCGCATGTGGACGCCTCGCTGCTCACCGTCCACGAGAACAAGTTCTACGCGGACACCGCGGGCACCGTCACCACCCAGCAGCGGGTACGGCTGCATCCGCAGCTCACGGCTGTCGCGGTCGACGGCAAGAGCGGCGAGTTCGACTCGATGCGCACGATCGCGCCGCCCGTCGGCCGGGGCTGGGAGTACCTGACCGGGACCGGCTGGGACTGGGACGCGGAGCTGGAGCGCATCCCGGGGCTGCTGGCGGAGAAGATGCGGGCGCCGAGCGTCGAGGCCGGTACGTACGACCTGGTCGTCGACCCGTCCAACCTGTGGCTGACGATCCACGAGTCGATCGGCCACGCCACCGAGCTGGACCGGGCGCTGGGGTACGAGGCGGCGTACGCGGGGACGTCCTTCGCCACGTTCGACCAGCTCGGGACGTTGGCGTACGGCTCCTCGGTGATGAATGTGACGGGTGACCGGACCGCCGAGCACGGGCTCGCCACGATCGGGTACGACGACGAGGGCGTCGAGGCGCAGTCGTGGGACCTGGTCAAGGACGGCACGCTCGTCGGCTACCAGCTCGACCGCCGGATCGCGCAGCTCACCGGCCTCGGCCGCTCCAACGGCTGCGCGTACGCGGATTCGCCGGGGCATGTGCCCGTGCAGCGCATGGCGAACGTGTCGCTGCGGCCGGATCCGGGCGGGCTCGCCACGGAGGATCTGATCGGCGGGGTGGAGCGCGGGATCTACGTGGTCGGCGACCGGTCGTGGTCGATCGACATGCAGCGGTACAACTTCCAGTTCACGGGCCAGCGGTTCTTCCGGATCGAGAACGGCAAGCTGGCGGGCCAGCTCCGCGATGTCGCGTACCAGGCGACGACGACGGACTTCTGGGGCTCGATGGAGGCGGTCGGCGGGCCGCAGACGTATGTCCTGGGCGGCGCCTTCAACTGCGGCAAGGCGCAGCCGGGCCAGGTGGCGGCGGTCTCCCACGGCTGCCCGTCGGCCCTGTTCCGCGGCGTGAACATCCTCAACACCACACAGGAGGCCGGACGATGACCGCGACCACCGCTCCCGGCCGGGGGCCCGGGGGTTGCCTCCCCGGACAGCACCGTCTCAACACGACTCAGGAGGCAGGCCGATGACTTCCCCCACGAGCCGCGTCAGCAAGCCGCACGAGATCGTCGAGCGCGCCCTCGAACTGTCCACCGCCGACGGCTGTGTGGTCATCGCCGACGAGCAGTCCTCCGCCAATCTGCGCTGGGCGGGCAACGCGCTGACGACCAACGGGGTCACCCGGGGCCGTACGCTCACCGTCATCGCGACCGTGGACGGCGCGCGGGGCACCGCCTCCGGGGTCGTGTCGCGCTCCGCCGTCACCGCCGACGACCTGGAGCCGCTGGTGCGAGCGGCCGAGGCCGCCGCGCGGGGGGCGGGGCCCGCCGAGGACGCGCAGCCGCTGGTCGCCGGCGACGGTGGCGGCCGGGCGTCGGCGGGCTTCACGGACGGGCCCGTCGAGACGACCTCCGCCGTCTTCGCGGACTTCGCGCCGGCGCTCGGCGAGTCCTTCGCACGGGCCCGGGCCGGCGGCCGTGAGCTGTACGGGTTCGCCAACCACGAGCTGACCTCGACGTATCTCGGTACGTCGACGGGCGTACGGCTGCGCCACGACCAGCCGAGCGGCACCCTGGAGCTGAACGCGAAGTCGCCCGACCGCTCACGCTCCGCCTGGGCGGGGCGCGCCACCCGGGACTTCCGGGACGTGGACCCGGCCGCCCTCGACGCCGAGCTGGCCCGGCGCCTCGCCTGGGCCGAGCGCAAGGTGGAGCTGCCCGCCGGGCGGTACGAGACGCTGCTGCCGCCGACCGCCGTGGCCGATCTGCTGATCTACCAGTTCTGGTCGTCCACCGCCCGGGACGCGGCGGAGGGCCGTACGGTCTTCTCGCTGCCGGGCGGCGGCACCCGCGTCGGGGAGAAGCTGTCGGAGCTGCCGCTCACGCTGCGCAGCGACCCGCACGAGCCGGGTCTGGAGTCCGCGCCGTTCGTGATCGCGCACTCCTCCGGCGACGACGCCTCCGTCTTCGACAACGGGCTGCCGCTCGCCCCGACGCAGTGGATGCGGGACGGCACACTGGACCGGCTGGTCACCACCCGGCACAGCGCCGCCCTGACCGGGCTCCCCGTCGCGCCCGGCATCGGCAATCTGATCCTGGACGGCGGGGGCGAGCGCTCGCTGGACGAGATGGTCGCGAACACCTCGCGCGGGCTGCTGCTGACCTGCCTCTGGTACATCCGCGAGGTCGATCCGGCGACGCTGCTGCTCACGGGGCTGACCAGGGACGGCGTCTATCTGGTCGAGGACGGTGAGGTGGTCGGCGAGGTGAACAACTTCCGGTTCAACGAGTCGCCCGTCGATCTGCTGTCGCGGGCCGTGGAGGCCGGCCGTACGGAGAAGACGCTGCCGCGTGAGTGGGGTGACTGGTTCACCCGGGCCGCGATGCCCGCCCTGCGCGTCCCCGACTTCAACATGAGCTCGGTCAGCCAGGGAGTATGACCCCCATAGACTGGTGATTCACCGCAGGACCATGCGCACCATCCGCGTGCGCACCACCCGAGGAGAGAAACGACCGTGACGGACATCGTCGACGACCTGAAGTGGCGCGGGCTGTTCGCCCAGTCCACCGACGAGGACGCCTTGCGCAAGGCGCTCGCGGACGGTCCCGTCACGTTCTATTGCGGCTTCGACCCCACCGCGCCCAGCCTGCACGTCGGTCACCTCGTGCAGGTGCTGACCGTACGCAGGCTCCAGCAGGCCGGGCACCGGCCGCTGGCGCTGGTGGGCGGGGCCACCGGGCAGATCGGTGACCCGCGGCCGACCGCCGAGCGGACGCTGAACGATCCGGAGACGGTGGCCGGCTGGGTGGAGCGGCTGCGGTCGCAGATCGAGCCGTTCCTCTCCTTCGAGGGGCCGAACGCGGCGACCATGGTCAACAACCTGGACTGGACCGCGGGGCTGTCCGCGATCGAGTTCCTGCGGGACATCGGGAAGCACTTCCGCGTCAACAGGATGCTGACGAAGGACTCGATCGCCCGCCGGCTGGAGTCCGACGAGGGCATCAGCTACACCGAGTTCAGCTACCAGCTCCTCCAGTCCATGGACTTCCTGGAGCTGTACCGGCGGTACGGCTGCGTCCTCCAGCAGGGCGGCAGCGACCAGTGGGGCAACCTCACCGCCGGTCTCGACCTGATCCACCGCCTGGAGCCGGGCGCCGAGGCGCACGCGCTGGCGACGCCGCTGATGACGAAGGCGGACGGCACCAAGTTCGGCAAGACGGAGGGCGGCGCGGTCTGGCTCGACCCGGCGATGACCACGCCGTACGCGTTCTACCAGTTCTGGCTGAACGTGGACGACCGTGACATCTCCGCGTACAGCCGCATCCTCAGCTTCCGGTCCCGCGAGGAGCTGGAGGAGCTGGAGCTGGCCACGGCGGAACGTCCGCAGGCGCGCGCCGCGCAGCGGGCGCTGGCGGAGGAGCTGACGACGCTGGTGCACGGCGCGGAGCAGTGCGCGGCGGTCATCTCCGCGTCCCGGGCGCTGTTCGGCCAGGGCGAGCTGACCGGGCTGGACGAGGCGACGCTGGGCGCGGCGCTCTCCGAGGTGCCGCGCGCCGAGGTCACGGAGCTGGCGTCGGTGGTGGATCTGCTCGCCGCGGTGGGTCTGGCGCCGAGCAAGTCGGCGGCGCGGCGGACCGTCAAGGAGGGCGGGGCATACGTGAACAACGTCAAGGTCGCGGACGGTGAGGCGGTTCCGGAGCGTACGGAGCTGCTGCACGGCCGCTGGCTGGTGCTCCGCCGCGGGAAGAAGAACCTGGCCGCGATCGAGGTCGCGGCGGGCTGAACCACGGGGTCGCCCGGGCCGCGGCCGGGGGTGCGGACGATGGTCCGCGCCCCCCGGCCGCGGTGCTGTCCTTCGGCACCCGTCGGCGGTGTCGCCCGTCAGATTCTCTCGCGGGTGCCCGTCGTGCCTCTGTCGCCGCGGATCGCCTGCCAGAGCTTGGCGACCAGCGCGACCACGATGATGGCTCCGACGAGCTGGAGCACGTGCCGGGTCCAGTCGACGCCTTTCGTGTGGGCGACACCGAGCCAGCCGGCGACGGCGTTGCCGAGCACGCTGCCCAGGATGCCGCACAGGATCGTCAGCCACAGAGGGATGTTCTGCTTGCCCGGGATGATCGCTTTGGCGATCAGGCCGAGCACCAGGCCCACAACGATGACCCACAACCAACTCATGGTCGCCTCCTCACGCGGCGCGATGTGCGCATGAGGGCCAGTCTGTGGTGATCGGCCATACGGCGCATGTCGGACGCGGCTGTACGGGGCGCGCCGGGCCGCGTAGGCGGGGGTGGCGAGGAACACGGGTCACGCCTGCGGGTGACCCCCTCTCGTGGCGGCCGCACGGTCGGCGTACCGTGAAGGGTGTCCGGTGCAGGGAGAGTTTCCGGTCCAGGGAGAGTTCCCGGGGAGTGTTCCAGGGACCGTCCGGGGAGAGTCCGGCGGCAGGAAACGGGTGGTGGAACGTGATGCGGAAGCAGAGCGGCGCGGAGGTCTTCCGGATCACCGGGGCCCGTACGGGACTGGCCGAGGATGTACGCGGCCGGCAGCGCCGGTATGTGATCTCGATGGGCGTGCGGACGCTCGCCGTGATCGCGACGGTCGTCCTGTGGAACGTACAACGGCCGGTCGCGATCGTGACACTCGCCCTGGGGGTGCTGCTGCCCTACGTCGCGGTGGTGATCGCCAACGCGGGCCGGGAGAACTCCCCCGCGCTGCCCGCCACTTTCGTCGCCGCGCCGATGCTGCCTCCGATGATCGCGGCGTCGCCCGCACCCCGCACGGCTCAGGCGGGTGCCACGGGCACCGGCCGGGAGTATGGTGAGGGGCCGTCGCCGACGCGCGAACCGGAGTCACACGAACCGGTGTGAGGCGCGGGGGCGGACGTCGGCGGGAGCCGACGGGAGTGGACTCGCCGCGTCCGCACAGCGCGGCCGAAGCCTCAAGAAAAGCTCAGATCAATCGTGAAGTTCCGGTGCCCGGCACCCCGTTGCGCGTGACATACTTTGCAGGCGCTCCGCATCCCCCGTCGGAGCGACGGACCGACGCCGGGCAGCTCCCCCCGTGGCTGCTCGGCGTCGCCTTTTCCGGGGGCCTGCCACGGCCGGGGCCGTCACATCGCGACCGGAGCCCGTCACCGCGACACCCTAAGGTGGGTGGGTGAACTTCCCCCTCTTTCCCGCTCCTGACTCCCCTGACGACGCCGCGGCCCCGGTCTGCTCCGCGAAGGGCTGCCGGGACGCCGCCGTCTGGGTCCTCGCCTGGAACAACCCCAAGCTGCACACGCCGGAGCGCCGCAAGACCTGGCTGGCGTGCGACGCGCACCGGGAACACCTCTCGTCCTTCCTGGGGGTGCGCGGGTTCCTCAAGGAGGTGGTGACCCTGCGGGAGTGGGAGGAGCGGGGCTCAGCCGCCGATGGCTGACATCGGGCGGTCCGGCTGGAGAAACGCGGGATCGTCCAGACCGGAACCGGCCTTCTTTCCCCACATCGCCAGCTTCCAGAGGGTGGCTATCTCCTCGTCGGGGGCGCCCGAGCGCAGGGCCGCCCGCAGGTCCGTCTCCTCCCGGGCGAACAGGCACGTACGCACCTGACCGTCGGCCGTCAGCCGGGTGCGGTCGCAGGCGCGGCAGAAGGGGCGGGTGACGGAGGCGATCACCCCGACGCGGTGCGGGCCGCCGTCCACGAGCCAGCGCTCGGCGGGCGCCGAGCCCCGTACGCTCCCGCCCTCCTCGGTCAGGGTGAACCGGGTGCGCAGCGAGGCGAGGATGTCACCGGCCGTGACCATGCTCTCGCGCTTCCAGCCGTGCTGTGCGTCGAGGGGCATCTGCTCGATGAACCGCAGCTCGTAGCCGTGCTCCACGGCCCAGGCCAGCAGATCGGGCGCCTCGTCCTCGTTGACCCCCGGCATCAGGACCGTATTGACCTTGACGGGGGTCAGCCCGGCGTCGCGGGCCGCCAGCAGCCCGTCGAGGACGTCCTTGTGCCGGTCGCGGCGGGTGAGGGTCTTGAAGACGTCGGGCCGCAGGGTGTCGAGCGAGACGTTGACCCGGTCCAGTCCGGCGGCCTTCAGCGCGGCGGCCGTGCGCCGCAGGCCGATCCCGTTGGTGGTCAGCGACATCCGGGGGCGCGGCTCCAGCGCGGCGCACCGCTCCACGATTCCGACGAGCCCCGGCCTGAGCAGCGGCTCACCGCCGGTGAAGCGGATCTCCTCGACGCCCAGGCGCGTCACGGCCATCCCGATCAGCCGGACGATCTCGTCGTCGGTCAGCAGGTCGGTCTTGGTGAGCCACTGGAGCCCTTCCTCCGGCATGCAGTACGTGCACCGCAGATTGCACCGGTCCGTGAGTGACACACGGAGATCCGTGGCCACGCGGCCGTAGGTGTCGATGAGCACTGCGGCACCTCCCGGTGCTTTCTGTGGTTCCTGTGGTCCCTGCGGTTCGTGTGCTTCTTGCGGTTCCTGATGGTCGGTATGGGTCCCCGGTGATCGGATCCGGCTCCTCCGAGCCTACGTCAGACCTCTGACACCACCGGTCGCCGCGTACGACGACGAAGTGCCCACGGCCGGGGGCCGGCACGCCGCGAGGCCGCGTCGCGGGACTCCACGACGCGGCCTCGGAGGCTCGTACGACCGTACGGGGTCAGTGCGCCCCCGTACCGGTGAGGGACTTGACCTCCAGTTCGGCGTACTTGCCGGTGTCCGGCTCGTCCTTGGACAGTACGGTGCCCAGCCAGCCGAGCAGGAAGCCCAGCGGGATGGAGATCAGCCCCGGGTTCTCCAGCGGGAAGAAGTGGAAGTCGACGTCCGGGAACATCGACGTGGGCTTGCCCGAGACGACCGGGGAGAAGAGCACCAGCAGGACGGAGGAGGACAGACCGCCGTAGATCGACCAGAGGGCGCCCTGGGTGGTGAACCTCTTCCAGAACAGGCTGTAGAGGATCGTCGGCAGGTTGGCCGAGGCGGCGACGGCGAAGGCGAGCGCGACCAGTCCGGCCACGTTGAGGTCGCGGGCCATGGCGCCGAGGCCGATGGAGACGATCCCGATGGCGACGGTCGCCCAGCGGGCCGCGCGGACCTCCTCCTTCTCGGTCGCCTCTCCCCTGCGGATCACATTGGCGTAGATGTCGTGGGCGAACGACGAGGACGAGGCCAGCGTCAGCCCCGCGACCACCGCGAGAATGGTGGCGAAGGCGACCGCCGAGATCACGGCCAGCAGGATCGCGCCGCCCGTCGACCCGGCTCCGCCGCCGATCTCCAGGGCCGCCAGGGGAGCCGCCGTGTTGCCCGCCTTGTTGGAGGCGATGATGTCGCCGGGCTTGAGGAGCGCGGCGGCGCCGAAGCCGAGGACGATCGTCATCAGGTAGAAGGCGCCGATGATGCCGATCGCCCAGATGACCGACTTACGGGCTGCCTGCGCGGTCGGCACGGTGTAGAAGCGGATCAGGATGTGCGGCAGCCCCGCCGTACCGAGGACCAGCGCGATCCCGAGCGAGATGAAGTCCAGCTTCGAGGTGGCCGTCGCCCCGTACTTGAGACCGGGCTCCAGGAAGGCCGAGCCCTTGCCGCTGTTGCTCGCGGCCGTGCCCAGCAGGTCGGAGAGGTTGAAGTGGAACTTCCACAGGATCAGGAACGTGATCAGCAGGGTGCCCGCGATGAGCAGGACGGCCTTGACCATCTGCACCCAGGTCGTGCCCTTCATGCCGCCGATCGTGACGTACACGATCATCAGCAGGCCGACCAGCGCGACGATGGCGATCTTCCCGGCGTCGCTGGTGATGCCGAGCAGCAGGGAGACGAGCACGCCCGCGCCGGCCATCTGTGCCAGCAGGTAGAAGATCGAGACGACGATGGTGGAGGTGCCGGCGGCGGTACGGACGGGGCGCTGGCGCATGCGGTACGCGAGGACGTCGCCCATGGTGTACCGGCCGGAGTTGCGCAGCGGTTCGGCGACGAGGAGCAGCGCGACCAGCCAGGCGACCAGGAAGCCGATGGAGTAGAGGAAGCCGTCGTATCCGAAGAGCGCGATGGCCCCGGCGATGCCGAGGAACGAGGCGGCGGACATGTAGTCGCCGGAGACGGCGAGGCCGTTCTGGAAGCCGGTGAACTGCCGGCCGCCGGCGTAGAAGTCCGAGGCGTCCTTGGTCTGGCGGCCGGCCCAGACGGTGATGATCAGGGTCGCCACGACGAAGAGCCCGAAGAGCGTGATGATCAGCGGCCGGTGCTCGCTGGCGTCCCCGGCTGCGGCGAGCTGTACCGGGGCGGACTGGCTGAGGAGAGTGACCGGGTGGCTCATGCGTCCGCCTCCATGCGGGACTTGATGGCCTCGGCCTGCGGGTCGAGCTTCCGCGCCGCGTGCCGCGAGTAGATCCAGGCGATGAGGAAGGTGGTGGCGAACTGTGCGAGGCCGAGGACCAGCGCGACGTTGATGTTGCCGAAGAGCTTGGTGCCCATGAAGTCGCCCGCGTAGTTGGACAGCAGGACGTACAGCAGGTACCAGGCGATGAAGGCGACGGTCAGCGGGAAGGCGAAGGAGCGGTAGGTGCGGCGCAGTTCGGCGAACTCGTCGCTCTCCTGCACCGCGACGAACTGGGCCGTCGTGGGCTGGGCCGTCGTGGGCCGGGCGGACGCGGCCCCGTCCTTCGGGGCCGCCTCGGGCGTGGGCGGGGCGGTGCTGGTGTCCGTACCGCCCTCGGGCGGCGGCGGTGTGTCGGAAGCCACGGACTCTCCTCGTGACGCGGGTGCGGTGGGGTGGGTCATGGGGCGGGAGACCTCACAGGGAACGCGTGGGTACTGGTCCCCCTGACAACGGCACGGGAGGCGGGGCGAAGCGGTTCAACACCGGCCTTTTTCTTGCGGAAAGGATTCGGGAAGTGATTGATGACCAGGGCTGGTCGGGGATAACTTCACTGGTCATGTACCCGTCCAGGCGTAGCCCGCGCCGGGACGGCTCTCACGGATGATGTGGAGAACCCATGGCGCATCTGGGATCCAGACGGCGGCGCGTCCTCGCGCTGCCCGTAGGTCTGGCCCTCACCGTCTCGCTCGGCTTCCTGCCGACCGGTACGGCCACGGCCGCCGACACGGCCGCGGCGGGCGGGCCGTCCGCCCCGGTCGTGACGGACGGACCGAAGCTCTCGTACGTGGTCAACACCCGCGGCGGGCGCTCGGCGATCGCGTCGGTCGAGAAGGCGATCGGCAAGGCCGGCGGCACGGTGGTGACGACCTATGACCGGATCGGGGTCATCGTCGTCACCTCGCAGAACCCCGACTTCGCCAAGACCGTCCGCAAGGTCAGGGGGGTCGACTCGGCCGGTGCGACCCGTACGGCGCCGCTGCCCTCGCAGTCCACGACGGACCTCGGGGCGCCCCAGGAGGTGACGGCCGAGGAGATCGCGGCGGCGACCGCGAAGGCCGAGCGCACGAACAAGCAGGCCAAGGGTGGCGCCGGGGCGTCCGGCAAGGCTCTGGCGCAGGACCCGCTGGAGCCCTTGCAGTGGGACCTGCCCGCCATCAAGGCGGACAAGGCGCACGAGAAGACGCTCGGCAGCAGGAACGTCACTGTCGCGGTCATCGACACGGGTGTCGACGACACGCACCCGGACCTCGCGCCGAACTTCGACCGCGCCGCCTCGGTCAACTGCGTGAGCGGCAAGCCCGACACGGCGGACGGCGCCTGGCGGCCGACCGCAGGGGAGAGCCCGCACGGCACGCATGTGGCGGGTGAGATAGCCGGGGCGAAGAACGGCGTCGGGATCACCGGTGTCGCGCCGGGCGTGAAGGTGGCCGGTATCAAGGCGTCGACCCCGGCCGGGTACTTCTACACCGAGGCCGTCGTGTGCAGCTTCGTCTGGGCCGCCGAGCACGGTGTGGACGTGACGAACAACAGCTACTACACCGACCCGTGGTACTTCAACTGCACGAGCGACCCGGACCAGAAGGCCCTGGTCGACTCGATCACCCGGGCCACGCGGTACGCGGAGAACAAGGGCACGGTCAACGTGGCCGCGGCGGGCAACGAGAACTACGACCTGGCCGCCGACTCGATCACCGACCCGAGCAGCCCGAACGACTCGACGCCGGGCGAGCGGGTCATCGACCCGTCCAAGTGCTTCGACATACCGACCCAGTTGCCCGGCGTGGTGACGGTCGCGTCCACCGGCGCGAAGAACCTGAAGTCCTCGTTCTCCAACCACGGTCTGGGGGTCATCGACGTCGCGGCCCCTGGCGGCGACTCCACCCGCTACCAGACGCCCGCCCCGCCGGCGACCAGCGGTCTGATCCTCGGCCCGCTGCCGGGCGGCACGTGGGGGTACATGGCCGGTACGTCGATGGCCTCCCCGCACGTCGCGGGCGTGGCGGCGCTGCTGAAGTCGACGCACCCGCACGCACCCGCGTGGGCCGTCAAGGCGCTGCTGAAGGTGCAGGCGGACGAAGTCGCCTGCCCGGAGGCGTACGACATCGACGGTGACGGAGAGATCGACGCCGTCTGCGAGGGCGGCAAGCGCTACAACAGCTTCTACGGGGCGGGGCTGGTCGACGCCCTGGCCGCCGTGAGCAGGTAACGGCACGTGAGCCGGTGACCAGCGCGTGAGGTACACGGAGCGCGGGCCCGCCC
>NZ_JBHZEJ010000099.1:0-24648 GCF_042756365.1 Streptomyces sp. NPDC059092 | reverse complement strand
CAGCCGGATGGTTCCGGCTGACCCCACCCGCGGATGCGCACGCTCGGTGAATCACCGGAGATCCATATCCTGATGCCTTGTCATATCATATTGAGAACAAGGGAATGGGAACCGTGGAACCGCCGGACGTATCTGGGTACACACCAGTAGGAGTTACTGGATACGCGGCGAAGAGGGGCCGGTCCCATGGCGCTCTACACCTACGGCGGGACGCCCTCCGACGTCCTGACCACGACGGGCGGCGAGGCTCTGCCCGACTGCCCGGTCACCCTGCGCGTCGCCGGGGGCGGCGGTGAGATCGCCGGCGGCGTCTTCGAGACGGACGGGACGACGCCGATCCGCGTGCTGCTCAGCAACGGCCCGGGATCCTCGGCCCCCGGGGCGCTGCGGACGTTCCTGGTGGAGGACGTCCCGGCCATCGAGTACGAGTACCCCGACGCCGCCGGTCGCGTCGTACGCCGGTACCGCGCCGCCCGGGAGGCCGCGCGACCCGCGGCCGGCCGGGAGGGCGCGGCGGCCGGGCAGGAGGCCGTTCCGTCGCTGACCGGGCCGGTCGACCTCTCCGGGCAGCGGGTCTTCAACCCGATGCTGTTCGGCGCACTCGGGGACGGGGTCGCCGATGACACCGCGGCCGTCCAGGCCGCCCTCGACGCCGCCTACGCGGCCGGTGGCGGCATCGTCTTCTTCCCGCCCGGCGGCACGTACAACGTGTTCACCTTCGTCGTCTGCCGGGCCAACACCACGGTCGTGGCCCACGGCGCGACCATCCGATCCATCCACGCCACGACCGGCTGCTTCCGCAACTTCTACGGGGACGACTCCTTCCCCGCGTACGCCGGCCACTCGCACATCCGCGTGTACGGCGGCACCTGGGACGGCAACGCCTACCGTGCCGCCGACGGCAGCGGTGTGGTCACCGGGACGACCAACATCATGACGTTCATCCACTGCTCGGACATCCTCGTCAAGGACGCCGTCTTCCGTGACTGCTCGGGCGCCCACGGCATCGAGGTCAACGCCGTCGACGGGTGCCGGATCGTGGACTGCCGCTTCGAGGGGTTCGTCGACAACACCCCCGACCAGTCAAGGGTGACGTCCGAGGCCGTCCAGATCGACATCGCCAAGACCGGGTCCAGCGCCATCGGCGCGTTCGACGGCACCGCCTGCCGGGACATCCAGATCACCGGATGCTGGTTCGGCCCCTCCGCACGCCTCGGCGACTGGGGCCGCGCGGTCGGCACGCACGCCGCAGTGACCGGATCGTACTTCGACCGGATCACCGTCCGGGACTGCGAGATCGTCGGCGCCTACGACACCGGAATCCTCGCCCTGTACTGGCGGGACTCCGTCATCTCCGGCAACCGTATCTCCGGCACCGGTGCGGCCGGCGTCCTCGCGGCCACCACCTCCTCGGCCCCGCAGGGCTGCCGCTGCCTCACCATCACCGACAACATCATCGACGGCTCGGGCTCCGACGCCGGAATCCGGATCGCGGGGCTGGCCAACGCCCTCTGGAGCGACGTGGTCGTCCGGGGCAACACGGTTCGCGCGGGCACCGGTTACGGGGTACGGACCGACTACGCGTACGGCACGGTCATCGAGGGCAACCGCACCACCGGCACCGGCGGAGGCGGCATCCTCGCGCAGCGCAGCGACCGGGTCACGGTCACCGGCAACTCGGTGGCGGCGGCCGGGTCGAACGGGATCAACATCGCGGGCTGTTCGGGCGCCCTGGTGGCGAACAACCTGATCGACGGCACCGCCGCCAACCACGGGATCATGGTCGGCGTGGCGAGCGCGCCCGGCGGCAACGCCACCGTGTCGGGGAACACGGTCCGCGCCGCCGCCTCGGCCGGTATCCGGGTGACCTCGCCCGGCTGCCTCGTCACCGGCAACCAGATCAGGAAGGACGGCGGCACCACCGTCACCGGCGTCTCGACGGGCGCGACCGCCACCGGCTGTGTCATCGCCGGCAACGACCTGACGGGCAACGACTGGACGGCCGCCACCGCCCTGCTCCTGGCCGGGGCGACGGCGCTCGACTGGAGCGGGTCGACCGTCAGCCCCGGTCACAACCTCGTGTGAGCGGGACGAAGTTGCCGGAACGATAGTTGCGGGGGGTGGGCAAGTAGCTTGTGGCCGTGTGGAGTTGGTGTGATCGAAAGGTGCGCCCGAGGTGCGCGTTCGTCTAGGTTGGTGATCCTGGCCCGCTGCCGTGTCCGCCCGAGGAGGCGCTTTCCGTGTCCGACCGTGATCCCCGCTTCGAGTCCAGTGCCGCAGTCCGGGCGCGGATCGACACCGGCAAGCCGCACTCCGCGCGCTTCTGGAACTACTTCGTGGGCGGCAAGGACAACTACGACGTCGACCGTGCGGTGGGCGACCACATCAAGGAGATCTTCCCCGGCCTGGTCGACGTGGCCAGGACGAGCCGCCACTTCCTCGGCCGTGCCGTCCGGTACCTGGCGGTGGAGCAGGGCGTACGCCAGTTCCTCGACGTCGGGACCGGACTGCCGACCGCCGACAACACCCACGAGGTCGCCCAGCGCGTCGCCCCGGACTCCCGGATCGTGTACGTCGACAACGATCCGCTGGTGCTGGCCCACGCCCGCGCCCTGCTGACCAGCACGCCCGAGGGGAGGACCGACTACCTCGACGCCGACCTCTACGAGCCCGAGGAGATCCTCAAGACCGCCGGGGGCACGCTCGACCTCTCGCAGCCGGTCGCGCTGATGATCCTCAACACGCTCGGCCATGTCGCCGCGTACGAGGAGGCGCGCTCGCTCGTCACGCGGCTGATGGCCGGACTGCCCTCCGGCAGCTACCTGGTGATCAGCGACTCCACCTCCACCAGCGAGGGGATGATCGCGGCGTCGGACGCGTACAACAGGAGCGGGGCCATCCCCTACTACGTGCGCGGCGTCGACGAGATCGCCGGCTTCTTCGACGGTCTCGACCTGGTGGAGCCCGGTGTCGAGCAGGTCACGCGGTGGCGCCCGGAGGCGGACACGGTGACCGTGGAGGTCGACGCGTACGGCGCCGTGGGCCGCAAGCCGTAGCACCGGGACGCGGAGCGGTACGCAGAGAGCGGTGTGCGGGGCAGGACGGCCGCGCCGTACGGGACGGCGGTCACCTCGGGGACTCCCAGGTCAGCGTCGTTCCTCCGGGACCGCCGTCCTCCCGCGCCCCGTCGTCCGTCACCACCAGACGTACCCCGCCGGCGCCGTCCGCCGACCGCGCCGCCGCGTCGATCTCCACCTCGATCGCCGTCGCGCCGCCGCGCCGGTGCGCCGCGGCGAGCGCGTCGCGCAGCGCGGCCAGCAGCTCCCGGGCGACCCGTGGGGTCACCAGCGTGTCCACCGCGCCGATGAAGCGCACGGACGGGCGGAAGCCCAGCAGCACCGCCGCGCCGCCCGTCTCGCGCAGGACCGTGGCGCGTACGCCCGTCGGGCCGTCCGAGGGGGGCTGCTGGAGGGCGAAGATCGTCGTCCGTACCTCCTGGATGGTCGAGTCCAGCTCGTCCACCGCGCGCCCCAGCAGCCCGTCCAGGGCCGGTTCGGCCACCCGCCGCCGGGTCGACTCCAGCATCATCTCCGTGGCGAACAGCCGCTGCACGACCAGATCGTGCAGGTCGCGGGCGATCCGGTCGCGGTCCTCGTACACCGCCAGCCGCTCCCGGTCGTGCTGGGAGTCCGCCAGTACGAGCGCGAGCGCCGCCTGCGAGGCGAACTGCGTGGCCAGCAGCCGGTCCACCGCCCGGTACGGTCTGCCGCCGCGCCGGCGGGGCAGGGCCAGCGTTCCGATCAGCTTGCCGCCGCTCTGGAGCGGCAGCATCATGCTCGGCCCGAAGCGTGACCGCACATGGGTGGTCATCCGGGGATCGGTCGACGAGTCCTCGATGAACACCGGCTCCCCACCGAGCAGTTGGACGAGAACGGGGGAGCCGGGGGCGATGGTGGTCCCGACGATGTCGCCCGGGTCGTCGGACGTGGACGCGGCGACGATCTCCATCCCGCCCTCGTCGGTCGGCTGGAGCACCACGCCCGCGAAGGCGTCGGCGAGCACGCGGGCCGACTCGGCCACCGTCGTCAGCGCGTCCATCGCGTTCACGCCGGTCAGCAGCGCGTTGGTGACGGCGGCGGCGCCCGTGATCCACCGCTCGCGCTGCCGGGCCGTGCCGTACAGCCGGGCGTTGCCGATCGCGACGGCCGCCTGCGAGGCCAGTACCCGCAGCAGGTTCTGGTCCTGCTCGGTGAAGAGACCCGCCCGCTTCTCCGTCAGATAGAGATGGCCGAGGACTTCCTCGTCGAGCTGGACCGGCACCCCGAGGAAGGAGCGCACCGGGGGGTGGCCCGGCGGGGCTCCCGCCGACCGGGGGTCGGCCGCGGCGTCGTCCAGGCGCAGCGGCCGGGGGTCCGTCAGGAGCAGTCCTGGCAGTCCGGTGCGGCCGTCGGGGAGCCGCCCCGCGGTGCGGCGGCCCCCTTCACCCGTTCCGGTGGTGAACAGCTCGGCCAGCCCGCCGCGTTCGGGTTCGACCACGCCGAGGCCGCCGTACCGTGCGCCGACGAGTTCGGCGGCGCTGTCCACGATGCGCTGGAGCGTGGAGCGCAGTTCGAGGTCGTCGCCGATGCCGAGGACGTCCTCCAGGCGCACGGGCGGCCCGGCCGCACCGCCCCCGCCCGCCGCGTTCCCGCCCCTACGGCCGCGACCGGGGCCCGCCGCGCCCGCCACCGCCCGCCCCGCGCGCCGTCCCGGCACTCAGCGGGCGTCGGCCAGCGGGTTCAGGACCATCGGCTGGATCTTGCCCTCCAGCATCGCCCCGAGGCCGAGCACGGCGCAGATGTCCGGGCGTTCCGCGATGGCCACCGGCATCCCCGTCACCTTGTGGAGCATCTCGTCGAGCCCCGGCAGCAGGGCGCTGCCGCCGACCATCATGATCCCGCGGTCCGCGAGATCGGCCACCAGATCGGGCGGGCAGTCCCGCAGCACCTTGCCGATGCCGTCGAGGACCGCGGTCAGCGGCGTGTAGATCGCGTTGCGTACGGCGGCGGTGTCGACCAGCACGGAGCGGGCGATCCCGGTGGCCACGTCCCGGCCGTGGATCTCGGTCTTGGCCGGTCCTTCCGGGCTCAGGCCGTTGCCGCTGAGGGCCAGTTGCAGCGGGCGTACGGACTGGCTCGGCAGCATCAGTTCGTGCTGGTGGCGCAGGTGCTGGATCACCGCGTGGTCGATCGCGTTGCCGCCGACGGGGATCCGCTGCGCGGTCACGATCGCGCCGAGCGAGAGCACCGCGATCTGAGTGGTCGCCGCCCCGCACATCATGATCATGGTGGCGGTCGGCTGCTCCACGGGGAGACCGCAGCCGACGGCCGCGGCGATCAGCGTGTCGACCAGCTCGACCCGGCGGGCGCCGAGGCCGAGCAGGGTCTCCACGGTGGCGCGCTGGGCCAGCGGATCGGCGTCGTGCGGGGTGGACGCGGCGGCGCGCAGCCGGGGCTTGCGGCGGAGCTGTCTGCGGAGCTTGTCGCCGATGAGGTGGCGCAGCATCCGCTGGGCCATCTCGATGTCGACGACCGTGCCGCCGGTGACGGGACGGGCGACCCGGATGTAGTCGGGGGTACGGCCCGTCATGCGTTCGGCGAGGGACCCGACGGCGATGAGCGCGCCCGTACGGGTGTTCACGGCGGCGGCACTCGGCTCGTCGACGACGAGTCCGGCCCCCTTCACGAACACCCTCGTTCTCGCGGCCCCCAGGTCGACGGCGATGTGGCAACGGCGCAACTGCTCAAGACTGACGGTCACGGCAGGGTCTCCCGAGAACGCTGATGTGGTGCACCGGCGGCGCCGGCCCTTGTACGCATCGTGCGGCCCCACGGCGCGCCGCGCGCGTCGGGCTGCTCCGCTCGGGCGTCACTCGGCCGGTGGCCGGCCGGGCGGCCGGACGGTGGCCGGGCCTCACTCGGGCGTCGCTCGGTCGGTGGCCGGTGGCCGGTGGTCGGACGGCGGCCGGACGGTGGCCGGGCCCCGGGCGGCGTCGGGGCTGTGACGCGTCGTCACTCCGTCCGGCGCTGCAGCAGGCCCCAGGTGAACTCCGCGACCCCGACCCCGCCGCCGGGCAGCGTGAACCGCAGCCCCGTCCTGGTCGGCGCCGTCCCCGGCAGCGGCTGGACCGGCGGGAACGCCCGTGCCACCTCGTCCACCGTGCACGACCAGGGCCGCAGATCCTCCGCCGTACGCGGCTCGGGCCCGGCCTCGCCCGGGGCGCGGACGAGCCACCCGTTCCACACCGCCCCGCCCGGCGCGGTCATCACCTCGAAGCGCAGGGCGGGCCAGAGCACCACCGGCCAGAGCAGCGCGTCGCACTCCAGATCGCCGATCCTGCGCCGGGTGACGCTCTCAGGAGCGCCCAGTACGGAGCGGTAGCGGGCCACCGCCGAGCGGGAGCGCGGCGAGCGCACCATGGCCTGCCAGCGGCGGTTGGCCTCGCGCATGTCGGCCGGGGACGCCCCCAGTTCGTGGCGGGCGTCGTCGACCAGCTCCGGCTGGTGGTCAGCCATCCGGCGCAGCAGGACGAGCTGGAATTCGAGCGGCCCGAACGGCCCGTTGGTCGTCATGTGCGCCATCCTGCCCGGTGCGCCCGCGTACGATCTGCCGGGCCCGGCCCGCCGCCAGGCGTACCACCGGGCCACACCACCGGCCCGCTGTTCCGCACAGGACCCTCACAGGCCCGACATCAGTACCCCTCCGGAGCCGCATAACCTTCGGGCGCCATGGACTATTGCCACCCGTGCCGACGGCACCTCAACGGAGCACTGACCTGCGCCGGATGCGGTACCCCCGCCGAGGGGCCGGGGCACGGACACCCCGAGCGGGACGTCCGGGGCGGCGAGTTCGCGGGCGGTCACGGAGAGCTCGAACCCGTGATCGACGGTGACATGGGCCTGATCGGCCACGACCCCGGCTCCGCCCCCGACCCCCGCCCCGGCGCCGCCCCTCATGCCGGATCCCGTGCGGAGGGCCGCGCCGCCGGGCGTCGCAAACCTTCGCGCCGGGCCCCGCGCAAGGCGCCTCCGCAGGGGCGCCGGGCCAGGGACCGGCGTGGGCGCAGGGTGCTGGTCGGCGCGCTGGGGGTGGTGCTCGCGGCGGGCATCCTCAGCCTGGCGCAGCTCGCGTTCGAGGTGCCGGGCCGGGACCACGCGGCCTCGGTCAAGGAGGACACGTCCGTCCTTCCCGACGGCGGTTCCCGCGACACCGGCCGTCCGGCCGCGCCCGACGATCCGGGGCCGCGGGAGTCCCCGGGCTCCGGCTCCGGATCCGCTTCCGGCGACGGTACGGGCCCGACGGTGGACGGTTCCGCCGCCCCGGCCGGCAGCGGTGACCCGGACGCGGACCGGTCTCCCGGGGAGCCGGCGTCCACCTCGTCCGACACGTCGTCCGGAGCCGGAGCCGCAGCCGGTGCGGTGGAGGGCGACGGTACGGACCCGGACGCGCCGGGCTCCGGCGCCCCCGAGCCCGGCGCGTCCGGTGGATCCGGTACGACGGGTTCCGGTGACGCGGCGGGCGGCTCCACGGGCGAACCCACCGGCGATCCCGCCCCGGCCACACCGACCTCGGCGGCGCCGCCACCGCCACCGCCCGCGCCGGAACCGGAGCCCGAGCCGTCCGAGACCTGCACCCGCTTCCTCTGGTGGTGCACCTGAGGCTGGTGGCGCATGTGAGGTCGGCGATGCCTTTGGGAGGGGCCGCGTCAGAGCACGCTCTGGCCCAGCATCCGCTTCAGCAGGTCACGCAGCACCGTCCGCTCCTCCTCCGAAAGCCCGGCGAGCGGCGCGCGGGCGAAGCCGAGCGAGTCCCGCAGCAGGGCGGCCGTCGAGAGCCCCTTCTCCGTCGGCGCCGCGAGCTTCACCCGCCGGTCGGCCGGGTCGGGGCGCCGCTCCACCAGGCCGCGCGCTTCGAGCCGGTCCACGATGCCGGTGACGTTGGACGGCTCGCACTTCAGGTTCTGCGCGATCCGGCGCATGGGCATAGGTTCCAGGGAAAGCAGTCCGAGGACGCGCGCCTGCGCACCCGTGAGGGAGTGCTCGGCCGCGGCCCGGTCGTACTCCTCGTAGTAGCGCGCCACGACGGTGCCGATGAGTTCGAGGACTTCGACGGTCAGCGGGTCTCTGCGCGTGGTGGTGGCCATGGCTACCAGCGTACCCACATATTTGACAACCTGAAATATTCAGGAGCATGGTTGTTTCAGGTGGTGAAGCTTTACCCATGGCATCCGGCTCATCCGGTGTCCGGCTCGCCGCCGCAGAGCTGTCCAAGGAGGACCCCGCCATGACCGCACTTCCCGCGTCCGGCCGTGCCTGGCATCTCGTCGCCCGACCCCACGGCTGGCCGGACTCCGGTGACGTCGCCCTGCGCGACGTTCCGGTGACCGAGCCGGGCGAGGGCCGGATCCTCGTCCGCAACCTGTACTTCTCGGTCGACCCCTACATGCGGGGCCGGATGAACGACGTGAAGTCGTACGTACCGCCGTTCCAGCTCGACCGCCCGATGGAAGGCGGCGCGGTCGGCGAGGTCATCGCCTCCCGCGCCGAGGGGTTCGCGGTGGGCGACCATGTGCTGCACGGTCTGGGATGGCGGGAGTACGCCGACTTCCCGGCGGACAAGGCCACGAAGGTCGACGCCTCGGCCGCCCCGCTCTCCGCCTACCTGAGCGTGCTCGGCATGACCGGTCTGACCGCGTACGCGGGCCTCTTCGAGACCGCGTCCTTCAAGGAGGGCGACGCCGTCTTCGTCTCCGGCGCGGCCGGCGCCGTCGGCAGCCAGGTCGGCCAGTTCGCCCGGCTCAAGGGCGCCTCGCGGGTCATCGGTTCCGCGGGCTCCGACGAGAAGGTCAAGCTCCTCGTGGAGGAGTACGGCTTCGACGCGGCCTTCAACTACAAGAGCGGCCCGGTCAAGGACCTGCTCAAGGAGGCGGCGCCCGACGGGATCGACGTCTACTTCGACAACGTCGGCGGCGAACACCTCGAAGCCGCGATCAGCTCGCTCAACCTGCGCGGCCGTGTCACCGTCTGCGGCATGATCGCGCAGTACAACAGCACCGAGCCGACCCCGGGGCCGCGCAACCTCGCCCTCGTGATCGGCAAGCGGCTGCGGATCCAGGGCATGCTCGTCGCCGACCACTTCGGGCTCCAGCCGCAGTTCGTCGAGGATGTCGCGGGCTGGCTCGCCGCCGGTGAGCTGAAGTACAACGAGACCGTCGTGGACGGCATCGAGAACGGCTTCGACGCGTTCCTCGGCGTGCTGCGCGGCGACAACACCGGCAAGATGGTCGTGTCGCTCGGCGGCTGACCTCCCGCAGGTCTGAGGCCGCCCGCCACTCGAAGGCCGCCCGCCGGTCGAAAGTCGCCCGCGCCGGTCGAAGGCCGCGCGCGCCGATCGGAGGCCGCGGGCCGGCCGGCCCGTTCACCGAGGCCCGGAGGGCCGCACCCCGCCACGGGTGTGGCCCCCGGGTCTTTTCTTGCGCGAGGGATTGACTCGTCCGCGCTCCGACCATAGTTTCCGGTTCGGAGTTACGGTCGCCGTTCGATATTTCGGACAATGGAGGGCGGGGCCGTGGGAGGACGACAGAATCGAGCCGTCATGCCACCATCGCTCCCGAGCCGCCGCGGCGTGCTCGGCGGAGTAGGAGCACTCGCCGTCGCCGGCAGCTTCGGCCTGGCCGCCGCCGGGACCGGTGCCTCCGCGCTCACCTCGGCCACGGACACCCGTGTCCGCTACTGGAACCTCTTCAGCGGCGGCGACGGCGGCAACATGATCGCCATGCTGGACGCCTTCCGCCGCGCCAACCCCGCCATCGGCGTCAAGGACTCCACCTTCCAGTGGGGCAACCCCTTCTACACCAAGCTGGCCATGGCGGCGGCCGGCAACCGCGCACCGGACCTGGGCGTGATGCACCTCGGCCGGGTCACCGGCTTCTCCCCCGGACGCCTCCTCGACCCCTGGAACGTGGACCTGCTCGCCGAGTACGGCGTGCGGGAAGCGGACTTCAACCCCGCGCTGTGGAAGCGAGCCGTCGTCGACGGCGCGCTCTACGCACTCCCGCTCGACATCCACGTACAGCTCTGTTACTACCGCAAGGACGTCCTGAAGAAGGCGGGCCTGCTCGGGGACGACGGCCGGATGGTGCCGGTGACGTCGGCCGACGAGTGGTTCGACGTGCTGAAGGAGGCCAGGAAGGCCACCAGGAAGGGGCTGCAGACCATCGGTCTGTGGCACAGCGACCAGAACTTCCAGTGGTGGTTCTTCGTGGCCTTCTACACCCAGCTCGGCGGCACCTGGTTCGACGCCGGCAACACCGAGGTCACCTTCGACGTCGACAAGGCCACCCAGGTCCTGGAGTTCCTGCGCCGGCACATCACCGACGGATACGCCGACCCGGGGTACGGCGGCACCGCCGGAGCCGAGCAGTTCGTCAACGGCTCACCGTTCGCCTGGGAGGGCAACTGGTCCGTGCCGGTCTTCTCCGGCGCGAAGGTGGAGTACGGCGCGACGCCGCTGCCGCCCGTCTTCGGCAGGCAGGCCACCCACGCCGAGTCGCACTCCTTCGTCCTGCCGCACCAGTCCGACCGCGGCGGGCCCGCCGACCGGGGCGCGCACCGGCTCGCCGCGTACGTGGTCAAACACGCCTTGCAGTGGGCGGCCGGCGGCCACATCCCCGCCTACACGCCGACGTTGTCCACGCCCGCGTACCAGAAGCTCGAACCGCAGCACGAGTACGCGAGCGCCATGACGCACCAGGCCACCGAGCCGAAGGTGTGGTTCGCGGGCTCGACCGGCGTCCTCGCCCAGGAGGTCGGCCCCCTCGTCGTCTCCTCGACGACGGGCTCCGCCAAGCCGGACGTGGCCGCCGGGCGGATGAGGAAGCAGCTCGCCAGGCTCCTCGCCATGAAGAACCCGATGGACGGGAAGACCGCCGCGCAGGGAGGTGCGGTCGCATGACGACGACCGGCGCCGGGACCGTCATCGCCCCGGCGCGCGCGAGGACCGCCGCCGGCAGCGCCACGGGCCGCCGCAAGCAGGGCTTCCAGCACGGGGGCTGGTTCGTCGCCCCGTTCCTGTCGCTCTTCGTCCTGTTCGTGATCCTGCCGCTGCTGCGCGGCGTCTACCTCAGCTTCACGGACGCCAACATCTCCGGCGACAGCACGAGCTTCATCGGTCTCGACAACTACCGCGAGGCCCTGCACGACTCGATGATGTGGGACTCGCTCGGCCGGAGCGCGTACTTCACGCTGCTCGTCGTGCCGTGCATCACCGTCCTCGCCTTCCTGCTCGCGATGCTCGCCCACCACATCGAGCGCGGGAAGTGGCTGTGGCGGCTGTGCTTCTTCATGCCGTTCCTGCTGCCGTCGACCGTCGCGGGCAACCTGTGGCAGTGGCTGTTCAACCCCGGCACGGGCATGATCAACTACGTCCTCGGGATCGACACGCCCTGGCTGACCGACAAGGCGTACGCCCTGCTCGCCGTCGTCATCCAGACCCTGTGGTGGACGGCCGGCTTCAGCTTCCTGCTCTACCTCGCCGCACTCCAGTCCATCCCCGCCCACCTGTACGAGGCCGCGAACCTGGACGGCGCGAACGCCTGGCACCGCATGGTCCACATCACCCTGCCGATGCTGCGCAACATCACGGGTCTGGTCATCGCGCTCCAGATCCTCGCCTCGCTGCAGCTCTTCGACCAGGCGGTGGTGATGCAGGACTTCGGCCCAGGACCCGAGAACAGCACCAGGTCGTTCGTGCAGTACACCCTCGAACAGGGCTTCACCAGCTATCGCGTGGGATACGCCTCCACGATGTCCATCATCTTCTTCGTGATCATCGCGGCCGTCGCCCTGGGACGGATGTGGCTGCTGCGCAAGAGTGAGGAGGGCGCGCGATGACGGCCACCACGGTCGGCGAGAAGCCGTCGCCGGACGGGAAGAAGACGTACGGGAGGAAGACGGACGGGAGGAAGACGGACCGCACGGAGGCGTACGGGACCAAGGCGTACGGCAGGAAGGCGTCCGGGAAGCAGTGGACGCCCAGCCAGATCGTGCTCACCGCGCTCGGCGCCGCCGTCTCCGCGGTCTGGACGGCGCCGCTGCTGTGGGCGCTGTTCACCTCCCTCAAGTCGGAGGCCGAGGCGGTCGCCCTCCCCGTACGGTGGCTGCCGAAGGAGTGGACGACCCAGGCGTGGGCGGCCATCTTCGAGACCGGCAACCTGCCCAACTGGTTCGTCAACTCGTTCGTCGTCTCGGTCTGCGTCACCTCCGTCGTGGTGCTGGTCGCCGCCCTCGCCGGGTACGGCTTCGCCCGCACCGAGTTCCGCGGGAAGAACGCGCTGCTCGGCCTCGTCATGGCCGGTCTGATGGTGTCGCCCGCGGTGCTGGGCGTCCCGCTGTTCACCACCGTCCAGTCGATGGGCATGGTGGACACGTACTGGGGGATGATCCTGCCGCAGTGCGCGCCCGCGGCGATGGTCTACATCCTCTACAAGTTCTTCCAGTCCATCCCGAGGGAGCTGGAGGAGGCGGCCTTCATCGACGGCGCGGGCCGGTGGCGGGTCTTCTTCACCATCGTGCTGCCGCTGTCGCGGCCCTCGCTCTCCGCCGTCGGCATCTTCACCTTCATCGCCTCGTGGAACAACTTCCTGTGGCCCTACATGGTGACCAACAACCCCGACCTGATGACCATGCCGAACGGCATCGCCACCGTCATGAACTCCTACGGCATCCAATGGGCGCAACTGATGGCCGGCGGGCTGATGGCGGGCCTGCCCCTGGTGATCGTCTTCGTCTTCTTCCAGCGGCAGATCGTCAGCGGCGTGGCCCACACCGGGCTGGCGGGCCAGTGAACGGGACGGCGGACGGGACGGTGAACGGGGCGGCAGGCGGGCCGGTGAACCGAGGAGTGGACGGCGGTCGTCCCGGTCGAAGCGCTTCCGCGCCCCTCCGTGCCCCCGCGTTACGGCGCTGAACCGCGGACCCGGTCCCGCACCGCTCCCCGTTCTCCTGCTCTCATCGTTCCCACGCTCACCTTCACGTCGCCCCATCCCTTCGCGTTCTCACCGTTCCATCGTCAGTTGAGGAAGTCATGACCCGTTCCGCACGCTTCACCCTGCACCCCGACTTCACCGTCGGTGAGGTGAACCCCCGTCTCTTCGGCTCCTTCGTCGAGCACCTGGGCCGCTGCGTCTACACCGGTCTCCACGAGCCCGGCCACCCGACCGCCGACGAGGCGGGGCTCCGTACGGACGTCCTCGACCTGGTCAGGGAGCTGGGCCCGACGGCCATCCGCTACCCCGGCGGCAACTTCGTCTCCGGCTACCGCTGGGAGGACAGTGTCGGCCCCGTGGACGAGCGGCCCCGCCGGCTCGACCTGGCCTGGAAGAGCACGGAGTCCAACCGCTTCGGCCTCGCCGAGTTCATCGACTTCGTCCGCAAGGCGGGCCCCGAGGCCGAGCCGATGATGGCCGTCAACCTCGGTACGCGAGGGGTGGCCGAGGCCATCGAGCTCCAGGAGTACGCCAACCACCCGGCCGGCACGGAACTCTCCGAGCGGCGCCGGGCGCACGGCGACAAGGACCCGTACGGCATCAAGCTGTGGTGCCTCGGCAACGAGATGGACGGCCCCTGGCAGACCGGCCACAAGACCGCGGAGGAGTACGGGCGGATCGCCGCCGAGACCGCGCGGGCGATGCGCCAGATCGACCCGGACGTCGAACTGGTCGCCTGCGGCTCCTCCGGCTCCGGGATGGAGACCTTCGCGGAGTGGGAGGCCACCGTACTGGCCGAGACGTACGACCTCGTCGACTACGTCTCCCTGCACGCCTACTACTGGGAGGCGGACGGCGACCGCGACTCCTTCCTGGCCTCCGCGGTCGACATGGAGACCTTCATCGAGAAGGTCGTCGCGACCTGCGACCACGTCGGGGCCCGCCTCAAGTCGAAGAAGAAGATCAACCTCTCCTTCGACGAGTGGAACGTCTGGTACATGGAGAAGCCCAACCCGCACCAGGTCGAGGAGTGGGAGGAGGCCCCCCGCCTCCTGGAGGACGTTTACTCGGTGACGGACGCCGTCGTCTTCGGCTCCCTGCTGATCGCCCTGCTCCGGCACGCCGACCGGGTCACGGTGGCCTGCCTGGCCCAACTGGTCAACGTGATCGCGCCGATCATGACCGAGCCCGGCGGGCCCGCCTGGCGGCAGACCACCTTCTTCCCGTTCGCCCAGGCGGCGAAGTACGGGCGGGGCACGGTCCTGGACGTACGGGTCGACTCGCCGTCGCACGAGACGAAGAAGCACGGCGAGACGGATCTGCTGCACGCCACCGCCGTACGGGCCGACGACGGGTCGGTCACCGTCTTCGCGGTCAACCGCAGCCAGACGGAGGCGCTGCCGCTGGAGGTCGCGCTCGCCGGTCTCGGGGTGACGGAGCTGGTGGAGCACTCCGTGCTCGCCGACGCCGACCCGGAGGCCAGGAACACGCTGGAGGACCAGGAGCGGGTCGCCCCGCACGCGGGTGAGGGCACGGCGCTCGCCGACGGCGCGCTGACGGCGACGCTGGAGCCGCTGTCCTGGAACGTGATCCGGCTGCGCTGACCCGCCGCCGTACGGCCCCGGCCCCCGGTGGAGCGCTTGCGGCGCTTCCACCGGGGGCCGGGTGATGTCCGGGAGCGGCCGGGCGACGTGTGGGGCTCCGGGTGAGGAGCGTGACGAAGTCTGCGCGAACCGTTGACGCGGAAGCGCTTCGACTCTAGCTTCCCGTCCGAGCGTCGTCCGAAGTGACGATCGCAGTTCGACATACCGAACAGTCCGAACGGTTTCCCCGCACGCCGTAAGGAGAATTCGCGTGAGCCGCACCCCCCGCACCCCCCGCACCCCCCACAACCCCCGCACCTCCGGGACCCCCCGCGCCGCCGGGAGCTCCCGCACTCCGCGGAGGTCCCGGGCGTCCCGCAGGGCCACGCTCCTCGCCCTGCCCGCCGCCGTCCTCCTCGCCCTCGTCCCGAGCAGCGCCTCCGCCTACCCCAACCCCGGCCGGGTCACCGGCGACATCGTCGTCCACGACCCGACGATGCTGCGCACCTCGTCCGGCCAGTACCTGCTCTACTCCACCGGCGACGGACTCCAGGCCCGTACCTCCACCGACCGGACCGCCTTCGGCCGCAACAGCTCCGCCTTCACCACCCTGCCGAGCTGGTGGTCCACGTACTCCTCCGCCAAGGACCCCTGGGCGCCGGACATCTCGTACCACGGCGGCAAGTACCTGATGTACTACGCCGTCTCGTCCTTCGGCTCCAGCACCTCCGCCATCGGACTGGCCGGCTCCACCACCGGGCAGCCCGGGAGCTGGAGCGACTACGGCATCGTCTACACGTCCAACGCCTCCAGCGACTACAACGCCATCGACCCCAACCTCTTCGTCGACGACGACGGCAGGTGGTGGCTCTCCTTCGGCTCGTGGTGGACCGGCATCAAGATGATCAGGATCGACCCGGCCACCGGCAAGCAGTACGTCGGCGACACCGCGCGCCGCCCGCTGGCCTCGCGGCCGACCGGCACCAAGGCCGTCGAGGCACCCGTCGTGATCAAGCGGAACGGCTACTACTACCTGTTCGCCTCGTACGACACGTGCTGCGCCGGGACCAGTTCCACGTACAAGATCAAGGTCGGCCGGGCCACCGGTGTCACCGGTCCCTACGTCGACAAGAACGGCGTGAACATGATGAACAACGGCGGCTCCCTCGTGCTGGAGAGCCATGGCCGCTACATCGGCCCCGGCGGCCAGTCGATCATGCCGGACAGCGACGGCGACCTGCTCGTCTACCACTACTACGACGGCCAGGACAACGGCACGCCCAAGCTCGGCGTCAACCTGCTGAGCTGGTCCGGCGGCTGGCCGACGGCGTACTGACGGGGGCCGGTCATGACACACACCGCCCATGCCGCGAGGACCGCCGGCACCGCGCGGACCGGGAGGGCCGCCGGGGCCCGCCGCGCGCTGGTCCTCCTGCTGGCCCTGCTCCTCGCCGCCTTCGCCGCCCGGCCCTCCGGGGCCGCCGACTCCGCCGAGGGCCGCCCGTACACCAACCCGGTCAAGGCGCAGAAGGGCGCCGACCCGTGGATCCAGTACCACGACGGCAACTACTACCTGATCACGACGTCCTGGACCTCCGAGCTGACCATGCGCAAGTCACCCACCCTGGCCGGACTCCCGACCGCGCCGAGCGTCCAGGTGTGGTCCGACTCCACCTCCTCGCGCTGCTGCAACATGTGGGCGCCCGAGACGCACTTCTGGAACGGCCGCTGGTACCTGTACTACGTGGCGGGCCAGGGCATCGCCGACTACAACCCCACCCAGCGCGTCCACGTCCTGGAGAGCGCCGGCGCCGACCCCATGGGCCCGTACACCTACCGGAGCCGGCTCGGCTCCGACTGGATGCTCGACGCGAGCCTGCTCACCCTGAACGGCTCGCTGTACCTGCTGGGCAGCGCCAACGGCGGCGGTACGCAGAACCTCGTCATCGCCCCGATGAGCAACCCGTACACACTGAGCGGATCCTTCTCGACCATCTCCACACCGGCCCTCGCCTGGGAGCGATCGGGCGGTACGGTCAACGAGGGCCCCGAGGTGCTGCAACGCGGCGGCAGGACCTTCATCGTCTACTCGGCGAGCGGCTGCTGGACGGCCGACTACAAACTCGGCCTGCTCACCTACACGGGGACCGACCCGCTGAGCGCGTCGTCCTGGACGAAGAAGTCCACGCCCGTCTTCAGCCGCGACGACGCGGCGGGGGTGTACGGACCCGGCCACAACGGGTTCTTCAACTCGCCCGACGGGAGCGAGAGCTGGATCGTCTACCACGCCAACGACGCGGCGGGCGACGGCTGTGACAACGGCCGCACCACCCGCGCCCAGAAGTTCACCTGGAACACGGACGGCACCCCGAACCTCGGCGCCCCCGTCGCGCTCGGCACCACCCTCGCCGGGCCCTCCGGGGAGAGCGCGGCCACCCCGTCGGCTTACACCGTCGTCAACCGCAGCAGCGGCAAGTGCCTTGAGGTGGAAGGGGGTTCGACGGCGGAAGGTGCCAATGTCCGGCAGTGGAGCTGCACCGGAGGGGCGCAGCAGCGCTGGCGGTTCGAGGACCTCGGCAATGACACCAGCCGGCTCGTCAACGCCGCCACCGGCAAGGTCCTCGACACGGCGGACTGCTCCGTCGCCGACGGCGCCGATCTGCGCCAGTGGTCCTGGCTGGGCAACCTCTGCCAGTCGTTCCGGCTGGTCGTCACCGAACAAGGCGGCTGGGTACGGATCGTGAACGCGCGCAGCGGCAAGGTCGCGGACGTCGCCAACTGCTCCACGGCCGACGGGGCGGACGTACGCCAGTGGTCCTGGCTGAGCAACACCTGCCAGCAGTGGCAGATCAGGCCCGTCTGACGCACGGAGCGGAGGGGCCGCTCCTCCGGTACACGGACGTGTACGTGTACGCGTACCGGAGGAGCGGCCCCTGGCGGCTCAGCTCAGGATCCCGGGTTCGGGTCCGGGTCCGGGGCCGATCAGCGCGCCGCCGCCAGCAGCGCGCGGCCGACCTGCGGGAACAGCCCCTTCGGGTGGTCGCGGAAGAGCGGCTCCGTACCGAACAGCGTCACCCGCGCGCCCGTCGCGGACGTTCCGCTGACGATCGACGCCCGGCCCGCCGCGTCGCCCGGGGCGCCCGTGCCGTCCTCCTTCGCGCGCCAGTGGCCCGACACCAGCGGGTTGCCGTTCCCGTACGACTGGTCGACGCGCACCCCGGCGCCGAGGCCCGTGAACCAGAGCGGCGAGTAGACGAACGAGTGCGCCGGGGCGCCGCCCGTGACGGCGCCGCCCGCGTTCACCACCCGGACCACCCCGTTGGCGTCGCCGTTGCCCGCGACCGCCGTGGCGGGCAGCAGCCCGGCGGCGGTGTTGAACGCCGCGCCGGCCGAGCCGAGGGCGACCAGGCCCCCGCCGTCGGCACCCGAGCCCAGGAAGGAGCCCAGCGCCGCACGGGCCGCCGCGCCGAGGTCCGCGTACCGCAGGCCGGACGAGACGAACAGGACGTCCACCGCCGACCAGTCGAAGCCCGCGTTCAGCGTGGCCGCCGACACCGGCACCACCTCGAACCCCATCTCCCGCAGGGCGAACGACTCACCCGAGGTCACGGCCGCGGCGACCCGCGTACGGTGCAGCGCCCCCGTGCCCTTCTCCTTCGTCGCGGTGAAGGCGACCCCGTAGCGGTCCGCGAGCACGGCCGCCCGCTGACGTGCCGACGACGGCACGATCGCCGAGCCGTCCGCCGCCCGCCGTACCGTCACGCCCCGCGCCAGCAGGGAGTTGAGCGCGGCCAGCTCCTTCGGGTCGTCGAGCCGCAGCCGCAGATCGCCGGTCCGGTCCACCTGACCGGTGGGGGCCGCGGCCGACACCGTACGCCCGGGGACGAGCCCCGGCGCGTGCGCGCCCCCGCTCACCTTCTGGACCTTGTCGACGCTCGCGCCCCACAGCAGCCCGAGGCTCCACCCCGAGATGTCGTACATCGTGGAGACGTCCGCGCTGATGTCCCGGCCCGCGTCCAGGATCACATTGGCCACACCGCGCTTGGCCTGGTGCATGTCGACCACGTACGAACCCGCCGGATACCGCGTGCCCGCGAGCCGGAAGCCGGCGCTCGCGCGCCGCACCCGCACATCGTTGGCGACGAGGTGGTCCACCAGCCGGGCCGCCGCGGTCGCCGAACGCTGTCCCGCGCCCGCGGGGATCACATACGCGCGGGGGAAGCCGGTGGTGTAGACGTCCTCGGGGCCGATGCCCGGCACCCCCGGCACCGTCTCCTCGGACACCGGCCGCTGCGCCTCGCCCGCGGCGCCCCGCCGAAACGTTTCCATCTGGTCCGCGAGCACCGAACTCCGGTTCTCGTCGGTCCACTTGAGCGTCGCGCGCATCACCGCACCCGCGATGTCCGTGTTGATCGCGGACCGCCGGCGCAGCTCGGTGACCGGGAGGGAGTCGTACGAGCTGTTGTTGACCCGCATCGGGAACTCGACGGTGTGCGAGGCCACCGCGCCCTGGAACGCCATGTACTGCGGAGTGAAGATCGGCGGCCAGTCGTCCCAGCCCTCCCGCTGGTCACGGAAGGGGATGACGGCCGGGTCCACACCGTCCTTCCCCGGCGTGTAACCGAGGCCGTTCACCGCCTTCTCCATGCCGAGGGCGTTGGCGTAGGCGTTCTTCAGGAAGAGGTCGTACTCGTAGTTCTCGCCGTGCGGCGGTGTCGTCGGCTCGATCAGCGTCCCGTTGACATAGCCGTGCAGATCGAGCATCACCGCGGGCTGCTTGTCGACGGCTATCCGCCGCACGGCGCGGGACTCGGGCTGCGAGCCGGTGATGAAGTCCCGGTTCAGGTCGAAGCCGGCCGAGTTGGCGCGGGTCCCGGCGATCCGGCCGTCCGGGTTGGCGGTCACATTGAGATAGACACGGTTCGACGCGAGCAGCCCTGCCGTCCCGCTGTCCTCGGCCTTCGCCAGCTCCTCGATGAGCTTCAGGGCGGCGTCCGTACCCTCCCACTCGTTGCCGTGGATGTTGTTGTTGATGAACACCGGTGTCTTGTAGGAGGACTTGATCCGGCGGTCCTTGGCGGCCAGGGCCGGCGCGCTCTCGATCAGCTCGCGCATCCGCCGCTGCTCACGCACCTGGTGCGCGCTCTCCGGCGCGGTGACGGTGACGAGATACAGCTCGTGCCCGCCGGCCGAGCGGCCCGCGACCTCCACACTCACCCGGTCGCCGAGCTTCTGCAGGGCGTTGAGCCGGGGAGCGAGCGAGTGGTACGGGGCCAGCCCCAGCTTGATCGACTTGTCGGCCGGATTCGCCGGAGGGGTGTCCAGGACGGTACGGCGCGGGTAGGCGCGGCCGTCCGGGAGCGCGGTACCGCCCGTGCCGGGGGCCGTCGCGCCGGTACGGGCCGCGGCGGCATCCGGCTGGGTGCCGCGCTCCCGTACGGGATGGGGCCGCGGCGCGTCCTCCCGTACGGGAGCGGCGGAGGCGGGCAGCGGCGCGAGCAGCAGGGCACCGGCCGTGACGGCGGTGGTCAGCAGGAGCGGTCGGGGTATCCCCATGCGTGGGTTTCCTCCAGTGAGGTGGACGGGGGAGGGTGATCGACGCTGATCGGTACGCAGGGGTCTACAGGGTGCGCCCCGGGACGGCAAGGGGGGCCACCGCTCCGCCGGTAGGCTGACCCCCATGCATGATCTGGGGTCGGGTTTCGGCTATGTGATGAAGGGCCAGCGCTGGGTCGCCGGTCACGGCCGGTGGCTGGGGTTCGGGCTGCTGCCCGGTCTGGTCACCCTGGTGCTGTACGCGGGCGCGCTCGTCGGACTCTTCTACGGGGCCGACAACCTGATCGCCTGGACGACGCCCTTCGCCGACGACTGGGCCTCGCCCTGGCTCGGGCTCTTCCGCGGCTTCCTGACCGTGCTGCTCTTCGTCCTCGGGCTCTTCCTCGCGGTGATCACCTTCACCGCGGTGACGCTCCTGGTCGGCCAGCCCTTCTACGAGTCGCTGTCCGAGGAGGTCGACCGCACGGAGGGCGGCGAGGTCCCGCGGTCGGAGCTGCCGCTCTGGCGCGACCTGTGGATCTCCGCCCGGGACAGCGTGCGCATCCTGGTCCGGGTGGCGCTCTACGGGATCCTGCTCTTCGCGCTCGGCTTCATCCCGGTCGTCGGACAGACGGTCGTACCCGTGCTCGGCTTCTGCGTCACCGGCTACTTCCTGGCGGAGGAGCTGACGGCGGTGGCGCTCCAGCGCCGCGGCGTCGAGCTGAAGGAACGCCTCGCACTGCTGCGCGGCCGGCGGATGCTCACCCTCGGCTTCGGCGTTCCGATCGCGCTCGCCTTCCTCGTCCCCGTCGTGGCGGTCTTCCTGATGCCGGGGGCGGTGGCGGGGGCGACGCTGCTGGTCCGCGACCTGACGGCGGAGCGCGACCCGGAGGAGCCGGAGACGGAGCCGGACGCCGCGGGGGCGGGGCGGCCCGGCGTACCGCTCACACTGGAGAAGTAGCCGGACGCGCCCCGCGCCCGGTGAGGGGCCCTGCGCGGGCGGAGACCTGTGCGGGTGGACCTCAGGAGGCGTCGGCGGCCACGGTGATGATCGACCGGAGCTGCGCGACGATGTCCAGCCGGTTCCGTACGAACTCCGGGTCGGTCACCGTTCCCGTCGCCGGGTCCGTGTTCCCCGCGCCGAACTGGAGCACCGGCGTGTGCACATGGCCGCCCGGTACGGACCGGCCGAGCCGGTCGCGGAGCAGGGTCGCCCGGTAGGCGATCTCGTTGGAGAGATAGTCCCCGCCGCCGCCGGCGCGGGCCGCCGAGCCGGGGGTCGGCCCGTCGGGACGTACCACCGGGGCGGTGGCGCCGGCCGGGACCTCGGTCACCGACGTGTTGTCGTACACGGGGAAGCGGCCGGTGTCCGCCGCCACGATCGCGCGGTACGGCAGGCTGGTCACCGTCCACTGCGGCTGCGACGCCGGGTCGTGCACGGGGACGAGGCCGGTCTCGGAGACGTTCTCGTTGTCGCCGAACCCGCCCCGCCAGGCCCCGTTGAAGCGCTCGACGTCGATCCGGCCGACCCGGCCCTGGCTGACCGTGACGAAGAGATCGGCCCGCGCCAGCGGCCCGCGCAGCGTCCGCTCCACCGTGCCGTCGGCGAAGTCCTGCCAGCGGACGGGGAAGACGGCGGCCTCGATCCTGGCCGGACCCTCGGCGGTCGTGACCACCGTGCCGTCCAGCGCGAGCGCGGTCGCCCCCGAGGGGTTGCTGATCCGGATGTCACGGTCGAGGGTGAACGGGTCGAAGCCGGTCACGACGATCCGCTTGACGCCCTTGCCACCCTTGGTCCCCTTGCCGTTCCTGTCGGGGAACGCCATGGAGTCCTGCCCCCGCGACGTACGCTCCAGCGTCCCCAGCAGCCGGGCGCGCGCCGCCTCCGACAGCCCGAACTCCGGCTGCCACTGCCGCAGTTCACGGCTCATCGCCAACCGCGCCCAGTACAGCGGCCGGTCGTCGTCCCGGCTCAGGGCCGGTGCCGGGTACGCGGGACCACGCCCCTGCGCCCGGTCCACCGCCCGCCGCCACAGCCGCGCACCCTCCCGCTCGACGGCCCGCTCGGCCGCCTTGTACGAGGTGGCACCGCGCAGCGCCCGTACGAACCCGGGCGCCACCTGGTCGAACCCGCCGCGCCGCAGGATCTCCTGGGGCACGGCCCGGTCGAGGCGCCGCTCCTCGACGGTGGGGGCGGCCGTCGTGGGGGCGGGGGCCTTGGCGGTGGCGGCCGGAGGCAGCACGGCGAGGGTGAGCGCGGCGGTGGTGAGCACCACGATCCCGAGCCGATCGGGCCGCACGCGCAGGCGTACACGTAGAGGCGTGAGTCTCACGGGAGTCCTTCCGTCGGGTGGCGGAAGTATCGCCTCCGGACAGCCCTGTTGACCATGGCCACCGGTGAACCGGCCGGGGAGAGACGGCCGACTCGGCCGGGCGGCCCCGAGCTCTCCGGCGACTCCGTGGCGTGTTCCTCCGCCGAACCGCTCAGGATGCCGTCGTCACGGGCGAGTTCTTCTCCGAACCAGGTCCTCGCCTGCGAGCCTTGCTGGGTACGGCTGCTGTGGCGCCGGGGCGCCTTCGCCGGGATCACCGCGCGCGACCGCGCCGGACTCGTACCGGCGTCCCGGATCCTCCGGCGCCGAGAAATCCATCGTGCGGTCATGTGGCGGGAAGGCCGTGGCACCCGACACACAGCAGCCACACGCAGCCTCTGCGACAGGCAGCCCCTCCGTGTCCCAGCGGCTGAGAAATCGCGGCCGCGTGTCCACCGGATGAGGTGCGCGTTCTTGTGAGCCGCACAACGGTGCTCCTACCGTCCGTACACCCCTGCGGCACTGTGGCCGCGACGCGTGCAAAGGAACACCATGGCAGACCGTTCGCTGCTGATCGCGCATATACGGATCACACCGATCCTGATCGAGGACGCACCGCTGCTGAACCTCCAGGGGGTTCATCAGCCCTGGGCCACGCGGGCGATCATCGAGGTCGAGACGGCCGGTGGCATCGTCGGTGTGGGGGAGACCTACGGCGACGCGGAGCACCTGGAGGCACTCTCCCTGTTCGGCGCCGAGTTGGCCGGAATGTCGGTCGCATCACCGAACCTGTTGTGGAAGGTGGCTCAGCGTGTCCTCCGGCCCGGTGCGGTCGCGTCGTCCCTGACGGACGGCAAGCCCAGCAGTTGGGTGACCGGCGTTGCCAGCCTGCGTAAACTCCATGCCATCTGTGTCTCCGCGTTCGAGGTCGCGTACCTCGACGCGCTCGGACGTTCACTCGGTCTGCCCGTTCACGAACTGCTGGGCGGAAAGGTTCGCGACCGCGTCGACTACGCCGCCTACCTCTTCCACAAATGGGAGAAGCACCCTGTCCCGGGGGCGCCTGTGGACGACTGGGGTGCGGCCCTGGACCCGGCCGGTGTGGTGGCGCAGGCGCGTCGGTTCGTTGATCGTTACGGCTTCAGGTCGATCAAGCTCAAGGGGGGTGTTTTCGAGCCTGCGCAGGAGGTTTCGGCGATCAGGGCGCTGAAGGAGGCGTTCCCGGAGCTGCCCGTGCGCCTGGACCCGAACGGGATCTGGTCGCCGGAGACGTCCATCGAGGTGGCTCGTGAGCTGTCCGGGGTCGTGGAGTACCTGGAGGATCCCACCACCGGGCAGAAGAACATGTCCGCCGTCCGCAAGGCCACCGGTATCGACCTGGCCACGAACATGTGCGTGACGACCACGGAGGAGATCCGCTCGGCGGTGGAAGTGGACGCGGTGCAGGTCATTCTCTGCGACCACCACTTCTGGGGCGGTCTGCGGGCCACACACCAGCTTGCCGGCGTCTGTGAAGCGCTCGGTCTCGGACTGTCCATGCACTCCAACACCCATCTCGGAATCAGTCTCGCCGCGATGACGCACGCGGCCGCGGCTGCCCCTGGCACTCTCCACGCCTGCGACACGCACCGCCCGTGGCAGCCCGAGGACGTCATCGAGTCCCCGCTGGAGTTCGTCGACGGTGCGGTCGTGGTGAGCGACGATCCCGGACTGGGCGTGGAACTCGACCGTGAGAGCTTGATGGTGCTGCACAAGCGCTGGCAGGACAGCGACGTTCGCCGACGCGACGACGTCGGTGCGATGCGGGTGGCTGACCCGTCCTGGGTGAAGCCCGAATTTCCTCGCTGGTGAGGGGCCGGCATGGCGGACAGAACTCTTCCTCCTCCACCGGACGCCCGCCTCACCGGCACCACGATGGCGTTGGCGGTCAGCGCGGTGGCCCACGCGGGGTGGGCACCTGCCGGAGATGTTCAGCCCTGATGTCCGCTTGTCCGGTGTCGCCTCCGCCCGGGAGATCTCCAACTCGTCGGCCGGCGGCCTCGCGGCTCCGGGCGGCACCGCGCGGATGCCGACAGGCCGGTCGGTGACCGCGGCAGGCGCCTAGGGCGTGTCCGCAATGTCGGTTGGTCGTTGGTCCGTTCGTGGTGCGTCGTCATGAAGTGACTGATCAGGCCTGGGCAGTGATCGGGCCGTT
>NZ_JBHZEJ010000098.1:0-25062 GCF_042756365.1 Streptomyces sp. NPDC059092 | reverse complement strand
GGGTATTTCCGTGGTGCTGGCACTGATGTGGTTCTCCTTCGCCAGGATCGTAACCCTGGCATCAGGGACTCCACGAATCTCAGTACAGCTCACTTGGCCAGGTGTATGGCGTCTTGTTCAACGCCGGTCCAACGGGATGATGTCTCGAAGGAGTGGTGCGCGCGGGCGGCCTGGCGCCAGTCCAGGGGCACGTGTTCCGCATCAAGTTCAGCTGTCCAGGCGTGTTCGCCGACGGTGACGATTCTCAGGTGGGTGCGGGCGGTGAGTAGTTTCTGGGCGAGGAAGGGTGCTCCCTGCAGGTCGGCTCCAGCCAGGTCCTGAGCGGTCACGGCCCGGGTGTGTACGACATGGTCGTTGCCGTCGTCGTCTGTGAAGTTGCCCGGTCCGAGCGGTTTGATGACGAAGGGCTCGCCGAGTTCAGCCGCGAGGAACTCGGGGTCGGTGCATATAAAGGTGTCGGGCACGCGCAGCCCGGCCGTCTGAGCGGCCCGGTATTGCACCAGCTTGTTCTCTGCAGCGAAAAGCGCGTCGACACCGCACAACCACGAGATGCGGGCGTCACGGAGCAGGGCGGCGAGTACCAGCATGCGTGAGGAAAGACGTGCCGCAGCCCGGCTACCCAGGACGGTTCCCGTATCCCACCCGGCGGGAGCCAGTCGTCTGATCCAACCGCGGGCAGTGGCTGTCGGCGACAGGTGAACAGGTTCGCCGGCCAGGTCGATGAACGTGCCCTCTGCTGGGCTCAGGCGGTACAGCGCGGAGGGCAGCGTGTCCGCGTCGACGACCACAGTGCCCTGTTTCGGGAGCCGTGCAAGGACAGCGCCAACGTGCGGATCTGTTGCCTCACCGATCAGGAATGTGCTGACCGGGTTGCCGCCCGAAGCCCTCGGTGTCGGGGCTGCTCCAGTATCAGCTGGTGCCTTCGGTTGAAGTCCCATGGACTGAATCGTAGAAGATTCCACAGGTACGCACTGCAATACCGATGCGTGCGTGATCTTCCTCGGATCTCGGGTAAACCGTGCTGTGCTGGGCGAGCAGCCACGGGCTTCGGGGCTTGGACCGGGGCTTCTTCGTGTGCGCCGTGTCGGCAGGCCCCGAGGACTGCTGTGGTTCGGCCGTCTCGTTGGAGCCGGTGCCGGTTGGCCAGAGGAAGACATGGGCGGTCGCGCAGCCTGGTGTCGGCGCGCACCGCCTGGAGGAAAGGTGTGTGGCTGCGCCGGGTGCCGGCTGGGGTCCGAGTGCGGCTGGGGCTAGCATCACGGGAGGGGTGATCGCTGCGCCACGCGCGGCGGTGACGGGGAGGGGGACCTGAGGTGCATGTGTCTGAGGTGCTGATCGAGAGGTTTCGGTCATGCGAAGAGGCGCGAATACCGCTGCAGCCGGAAATCACTGTGCTCGTCGGTGAGAACAATGCGGGCAAAAGCACTGTGGTCGATGCGGTGCGTCTGCTCACGGATCCGTTGGACGGTCGCAGGTCACGGTACTTCGACGAGGCTGATGTCTTGAAGACCGCGGTCGAGCTGGGCGGTCCTTCGCTTCAGCTTGAGGTGTCCGGGATCGGCCCGGAGCAGAGTGGCGCCTATTTGGAAGCGATGGTCCACGATCCGGGGTCCGACGGCCGGACAGCCCGGTGGCAGGTGTCCTACGCCCCTCCGCAGGGAAGTGGCCGCCGTGGCAGCACTGCCTGGGCCCAGGGCCCCGGGCATCCGGTGACGGGTGAGCCTCCAGCACGGGGCGGGGTGCGGCATGTCTATCTGCCTGCGCTGCGTGATGCGGAGCGGGAGCTGGCGTCGGCGGGCGGAGACCGGGTCCGGCTGATCCTGCGCGGGCTGCTGGGTGACGATGAACAGGTGGAGGCTTTCGTCGAGCGTATCGGCGAGCAACTGAAGAAGGTTGCCGCAGATGCGCACGTCACTGCGGTAAGCAAGAAGATCAACGGTCCGCTTGGTGACCTGACTGCGGGCACGCACCCGCAGGAGAGTGAACTGGCGCTTGCTGAGCCCACGTTCGCCTCGATCTCCCGCTCGTTGCGTGTCCTGCTGGGGGACGTCGGTGCGGCGCCGTTCCCCCTGGCTGCCTCGGGGCTGGGTTACGCGAACACCTTGTTCATCGCCACGGTGATGGCAGAGCTGGATGCCGCCGCGGAGTCCGACCTCACGGTGTTGCTCGTGGAGGAGCCGGAAGCGCATCTGCATCCGCAGCTACAGACTCTGCTGCTGCGCTATCTGCAGCGGCGTGCTGGAGAGTCGCGTAGAAGGACGCCTCGGGACCCCTGGGAGCCGGCGGGGCACCTGCAGGTGCTGGTGACCACCCACTCCCCCGTCCTGTCGGCTGCGGCCAGCGTCGAGAACGTGATCGTCATGGCCCGCTGCCCGGCGGAGCTGTCCAGCGGCTGGCGGACGCGGCCCCTTCCCGTTCCCCGGCTCGGGCTCAGCCCACGCCAGGTGCAGCACCTGGACCGCTACCTGGACGCCACCAAGAGCGCGCTCCTGTTCTCCCCCCGCGCCATTCTGGTGGAAGGCATATCCGAACTCCTCCTGCTCCCCGCCCTCGCGGAGCGTGTGCTCACCGCGGGCAAGGGAGCGGACGCCTCGGCTGCGCGGACCGCGTTCGAAGCGTTGGAGAGGTTCTTCGGAACGACCCGCGTGATTGTGGACGGTGTCGGGTTCGAAGTGTATCTACGGGTGCTGTTGGCTCCCGTGGACGGGATATGTCTGGGGCGGCGGGTGGCCCTGATCACCGACACCGATGTGGCGCCCGGAGAACCAGAGCCGGACAGGCTCATGTCGCTACGTGAGCTGCCCGCAGACTGGAGATCGCCCGGGCAGCTGCACCTGGCCGCGGCCCCGCTGACATTGGAGCCAGCTCTGTGGTCGCCGGACAACTCGGAGGCACTGCGCGCGGCCTTTCTGCGCTGTGCGCCTCATTCGGAGGGACGCTGGGAGCAGATCATCACGGCGTCTGACACAGCCGTTGCCTTCGGAGAACTGTTCGTGCCCAAGAAGTCCCGAACCCTCGTCGGGGATGACGGCGAGCTCGCCAAGGGAACGCCCGTGTCCAAGGGACTCTTCGCCCAGGAACTCGCGGATGTACTGGCCGACCCGGCTGTCCCGTTCACCGTGCCGCCCTATCTGGTCGCAGCGATCCGTTTCATCACCGCACCGCACGATGGCGAGGCGGAGACGTGACAGCGACCAGCAGGCCGACCGATCTGCGGACCGGAGCCGAGGAACAGCAGCTGGCGGCGGTCACCGTCCCGGCGCCCGCTTACATCCCTGCATGCCCAGGGGCGGGGAAAACGCATGTGATCACTATGCGCCATCTGCAGTCACCGGCACGGCCCCTGCGGCAGGGAAGGGCTCTGATCTCCTTCACGCGCGTGGCGCGGGACCAGATGGCCCGGCGATGCCGCCAGGCCGGGCGCAGTGATCTGGTCCAGGCTCCACACTTCATCGGCACACTGGACTCATTCCTGTGGGAGTTCCTGGTCAAACCGCTGCGTGCCGCGCATCCCGTTCCGCGGATGCTGGAGTCCTGGGCGGGTGTCAAAGCACCCGTGCAGGGCTTGGACCGTGACATCCCTCTGCATCGCTTCCCTATGACCCTCGACCCTTCTCGCGTGCCGGCCCAGGAGGCCGTCGCCTGGGACAAGATCGACTACGAAACTCAGAGGCTGCTCGGCGCCAGCATCTACGATCGTGAGGAGTGGCGGAAGAAGGTGCTGGAGACCCGGGCCTCGTGGTGCGGGCGCGGATACTTCACCGGCCACGAGGCCCGGTTTCTAGCTCTGTGGAATCTGCGCAACCCGGCAAAGGCTGCGCGTCTGCTGCCGCCGCTACTCTCCCGGTTCGCGGAAGTGATCGTGGATGAAGCACAGGACTGTTCCGCCGCGGACCTGGCTGTGCTCGAACTGCTGCACGGCGCCGGGCTTCCGCTGGTTCTCGTCGGTGACCCGGACCAGGCCATCTACGCCTGGCGCGGAGCGGAACCGGCCGCGCTGCAGCGGCTCGCCGGCAAGCTGACCCCTTCCCCCACGCCCTTGACCGGGAACTGGCGCAGCTCCCCAGTCATCTGCCGTCTGGCCAGCACCTTGCGTGCCGGGCAGCGGCCACCGGACACGTCCGTGGTCCGCGAAGACTCGATCCCCGTCACGATATTGCCCACACAGTTCGCGGCTTCAGGCAGTAACCACCGGCACGCCTCCACCGGCGCAGGCATCGTCGAGGCTTTCCGTACTGTCGCCCAGGGATACGGCATCGCCACCGAAGACTGTCTGGTGACCGCGTACAAGTACGCCACGCTGCCCGGCATCATGCGGGAGAAGCCCCAGACCAGCCAAATCACCGGCCTGGCCTGGGCACACACAGTGGCTGCCTCGGACGGAGCCACGAGCAGTGAGCTCAGCCGGGCCTGCACGATCGCCGCACGCGTGCTCTTCGGATACTGGTATCCGGACGAGAACGGAAGCACGGAAAGGCTCTGCGCCACGCACCGGTTGTCGGTACAGCAGGCCAACCGCACGGCATTCGCTTTCCTGCACAGCCTGCCCCCACCTCACAAAGAATGGGGCACGGAGGTGTGGCAGGCGATGAAGGCGTGGCCTGCCCCCTCCGGTGCCGACCCGCAGGGCACCAGGGGGCGACCGGCCGGGAAACCGGTGATCGCCCGAGCAGTCCGGTCGACCGGTGTGCGCACCAACATCGTTCATCAGCTCAAGGGCGACGAAGCCGATGGCGTGATGCTGATGCTGCCTGACGCCGGGAGTGTGAGGCGCTGGGCTGATGGTGATCCGGCAAGTGATGAGATGCTGCGCGTCTGGTACGTCGCTGTCACCCGGGCCCGTCGCCTGGCCGTCCTCTCCGTGTCCCAGGGGGAAGCCGAGGACCTGGCCCAACTACTGCGCCGACACGAGGTGCCCGTCCGGTTCGTATGACCGTGGCGGGCAGCGTCTGGACGGATGTGTCTCTGCCCGGAGCGCTGAATGCCTCGGCCGCCGACAAGCGCGCTGTCCACGTCGCGACGGAGGGCTGGGCAGGCGGCCGCTCCTGGGGCCGTGAACCCGGGGGCGGCTGGCTTCTGCATTCTCCATGGCACCACGAGCGTCGCGGCGATCGTCACCTGGCAGTTCAACGCCCGCCGACCACCACCCTGGGCCGTAGTCCTGCTACGCCCCCGCCCGCAGGGGCCCTGGAGCGACGTGCACAGGGTGGGTGAAGGGCCGCCGGTACGTCTGCGCGCCGCGGCTCACTGGGCCGCCTCGTACCGGTCTACGGGCTCGGCGGCGAACGTCCCGTCGCAGAGGGGTACATCGGTGAGTTCGAAGCGCTCCCGGTGGCCGCTGATCAGCCAGGTGACGACGGTGCCCGGAGGCCGTGTGCTCGTCAGCTGTACGGGGCCGCAGTCGCCTGACGTGCCGAGCAGCGTGTAGCGCTTGGCTTTTGCGCGTGGCGTCCCGAAGGTGCTCTGCGCCTGGGCGGGGAACTCCGGAGACGTGAGGGTCGTAGCTGCCGAGGTTCTGGCGCGCTGTCGTCGCCGGGCGCGGAAGCACCACATCACAGTGCTGGCTATCGCGGCGGAGCCGAGGGCCCCTACGAGCTCCGGCAGGGCGGCGATGAGGATATCCATGATCTTTCGTCTCTCGTGTCGGGCAGGCCGGGCCTGAAGATATGAGGATTTACTGGCTCAGAGGCAATTCGAGGATCCACCTGCGACAGGCCTTCGCTGGCAGGTTGGATGTTGTTCCGCCGACAACACGGGGTTGTTCGCGATAACCCGTGAAGGGGCGCCAGAAGTGACTGGGGCGAAGCGGCCGGGCCGTCCGTGGGGGCCGGCCAAGGGGCCGTGCACCGAGATCAACGAACTCGTCGCCGTCGTCCGGTCGTGGCTAGACGGGGCCGCCTTGAATGTCGCTCAGCTGCACGCCCGGCTCACCACCGAGCACTTCCACGACGGCACGGTCCCAGAAATCCGGAAGTTACGTGAGCGGCTCGCGGGCCAAGGACTGACCTGGGACCTGGTCGAGGCAGTCGCGGACGTGTGCTTTCACCAGGAAGCCCAGGCCGTGACCCATGGCCGCCTGGAACCTGCTCGCGCCCTGTGGGAAGCCGCTCGGACACACCCGACCGTGGTTGCCGCAGACGGCGAACCGGCGGTGTCCGCGCGAGACCTCTTGCAGGCCCAGGAACGAGCCCTCGGTGCGCTGGAAGAACTCAACCGGGTGAGACGGGCATTCGAGGTGAGCGAACGTGCGCGAAACCAGTCGCTGCAGGTCGCGACCGTTCTCTTCGCTCTTCTCGGGCAGGCGCAGGCGCATGTCTCTGAGCTGACCCGCCGCCTGGACGCTTTGAATGCGGGTCCGCATCCCGATGTGACGAACATCAGCTCGACACGCCACCGTCTGGGGCGCGCCAGGGCTCAGAAAGAGGATCTCGGTCTGCAGCTTGCCCGCGCCGAGGCTGAGAGGGAGAAGGCTCAGGCTCTCGCTGATGTTGCGGCGCGCCGGATTCTCGCGTTGGAGGCCGAGCTGCGAGCCCTGAGGACTGCAGACAGCCCTGGTGCCCCGCCCGGGCCGGATCAGAGCGTCCATCTTCCTCAGCAGGTCACCAGCGGACCCGATGAGGACAGTGCTCTCGACCAGGTGGACGAAGCGCTTACGAAGGCACGTCTTGTGCTCGACCGCGAGCACGAGACGGTGAAAGAGGTTGCGGATGAACTGGGGTGGCAGGTCACCGTCGGTGCCCCCGGTGCGGTGAGCCGGGGGGTCTTTACGGCTGGCGATTCGACCGGCACGGGTTTTGCCGGGAAGGTCGATGGGACCGGGGAGTTTTTTGGAACAACCCCGAACAACTCCCCGACCAGGGGTGATGGTCCGGGGACGGAGCTGGTGGTGAAGCGGGAGTCTGACCGCATGCGGTTCGTCGGAGCGGCAGCGCGGCGCATTTCCGGCGGCATGGACATCGACGAAGTCGTCCTGGCGCTCTGCAGGGCTACCGTGCCCGTGTTCTCCGACGTAATTCTTGTCTACCTTCGTGATCCGTTGCCGGTTGGCGACCAGCGGCCTCTGTCACCGTTCTTGCTGCGGTTAGGGCGTAACGAAGGGAGGCCCTCGTTCCGGCTGGACCCCGTGTCCGAACTGAGCGAGATCCGTCCGGGAGGAGCACTGTCGGAGGTGCTTCGAGGGGTGCGGCCGGTCTTCGGCGGTCTTCCTGCGGCCGGGGCCGCGCTGTCCGAGCTGCTGGGCGGGGACTTTTGTCCGCCCAGCAGGGATCGGGTGATTCTCGCGCCGCTCCGCGGTCGCCGCCGGGTGATCGGCGCTGCGGTCTTTGTGCGTGATCCAGACAGGCCTGCGTTTGCGCCGGACGATCTGCAGGTGACGGCTCAGCTCGCGACGCAGACCGCGCTGGGGATCGACAAGGCGGTGCTGTACGGCCGCGAGGCCTACATGGCCGACGAACTGCAGCGCACGATGCTGCCTGACTCGTTGCCGCAGTCGGCGGGTGTACGGCTCGCCTCCCGCTACCTCACGGCCGCGGAGACCGCGCGGGTCGGCGGCGACTGGTACGACGCGATCCCGCTGCCCGGCAGCCGGGTCGCCCTGGTCGTGGGCGATGTCATGGGCCACTCCATGACCTCCGCCGCGATCATGGGCCAGCTGCGGACGACGGCCCAGACCCTGGCCGGTCTGGACCTGCCGCCGCACGAGGTGCTGCACCACCTCGACGAGCAGGCCCAGCGCCTCGGCACCGACCGCATGGCGACCTGCCTGTATGTGGTCTATGACCCAGTCGCCCACCGCATCACCATCGCCAACGCGGGCCACCCGCCGCCCATACTGCTGCACCCTGGCGGTTGGGCGGAGGTGCTGAAGGTGCCGCCTGGCGCGCCCATCGGCGTCGGCGGAGTCGACTTCGAATCGGTCGAACTGGGCGCTCCAACGGGTTCTACGCTTTTCCTCTATACAGACGGCCTGGTGGAGAGCCGTATGAAGGACGTATGGACGGGCATTGAGCAGTTACGGGAGCGTCTGGCCAGCAGCGGGCAGTTGGCCGGTCCCAAGCAGTCGCCGCTGCTGGAGGCCCTCTGCGACGATGTCTTTGAGATCCTCGACCCGGGCGATCGTGACGACGACATCGCGCTGCTCGCGGCCCGCTTCGAGGGGATTACCCCAAGCGATGTCGCCTACTGGTTCCTGGAGCCGGAGGACGCAGCACCAGGCCGCGCCCGCCGCCTCGCCCGGCAGGCCCTGGCTCGCTGGGGCCTCGAAGGGCTCTCCGACTCGGTGGAACTGCTCGTCAGCGAGCTCGTCACCAATGCCGTCCGGTATGCGGAGCGGCCGGTAACCCTGCGGCTCTTGCGCACCGACGTGCTGCGCTGCGAGATCGGCGACGACTCTCCGCAACTCCCCCGACAGCGCCGGGCACAGGACATTGACGAGGACGGCCGCGGCCTGTTCCTGGTGAACCAGCTCGCCCGGCGATGGGGAGCGACCCGGCTGGCCATCGGGAAGATCGTCTGGTTCGAGCTGAAACTGCACCACGATGCAGCACTGCCCCCGCACTGACAGTTTCCCCACCTACTCCTGGCAGAAGACGGCCGGGAGTCCAGCAGCAGGCAGGAGAAGTGGTCAGCGCGCAGCCGGGTGAAGGAATTGTCTGCGCGGTGGTGAGAACGACGGACTGTCGTCTCTCGAGGCTCTTGAGCGCGGCACCGGCCAGTAGGCCGCGCGGCGCTGACGCGCCTTTTCAACCCGCTGTGCCGGGACGTCCCGGTCCCCGCAGTGCTTGTCGCGGTCGCGTTCCAGGCGCAGTGCACGGCTTTCAGTGACTGGCTGGTCGCCAGCGCGAGTGCTTCGGCGATCCTCCGCCAGGGTATTGCGGGTGCGGGCGGCGCGGATCAGGCCCAGTTCGAGGCCGTCCAGGTTCCGGCGGACATCGTGCCGGGCCAGATTCAGGAGCCCGGCCAGCCCAAGATGAGCCAGACCGTTCGCCTGACACTTGCTTCACGTGCGACAGAGGCAGGGCCCGCTGCGAGGCATGGAGTTCAGGGCGTCTTGCGGTTCGTGGACGAATCCCGCCGCGTGGCCGGCAGGTTCGGCACCGTGGTTTCCGCGGGCGCGGACGACTTCGGCCTGTCCGGTGATGAGTCCCGCAGACCGCCGAGTGCCATGACCGTCATCACCACCGCGGCGCCCGCCGCCACACCGAAACCGCCGTGCGCACCGCCCGCGTCCACCACTCGCCCCGCGACCGCCGCGGCGCCTGCTATTCCTGCCGCGCTTGCGGAGTTGCCCCAGGTGAACGCTTGAGTGAGAGCGGCGCGCGGGACCGCCGACTCGGTCAGGACGGAGGCGAGGATCAGCAGGACCGGCACGGCGAGTCCGGTCAGGGCGAGGGTGGCGCCGACCGCGAGGGGCGCGTCGAGGAAGGTCAGCGGGAGGCTCGCGAGAGTGAGGCAGGCGGCGGCTGCGGCCTGGCGCCGCCGGGGTGAGCCGCCGTGGCACCATGCTCCATAAGCCCAACCACCCACCAGATTAGTGCAGTTGGAGGCGAAATAGAGCAGCGCTGCCGCGTCCGGCGTGCCGCGTTCGACGGCGTAGGCGGCGACGGACACCTGCATCGCGCCGAAGAACACCCCGAGCGCGAGGCTGAGCGCGACCTGCCGCAGGAATGGGGAGCGGAGCAGTGCGCGTCCGGCGTGCCGGCGTTCGGCGCGGCCGGTGAGGGGCGGCAGGCTGCGGCGCTGGGCAGCGAGGGCGAGTCCGCCGCCGACGACGAGCGCGGCGGCGAGCAGCACCCCGGCACCCGGGCGGCCCGCTGCACCAAGGGCGCTCACCAGGGCCGGGCCGGCCAGGTAGGACACGCCGTTGGCGAGGGCCTCCAGGGCGAAGGCGGTGGGCAGCGCGGCGGCCCGTTCGCCGGACAGCAGGGCGGACCAGCGGGCGGCGGACAGGGCACTGAGCTGGGGCAGCGTTGCTCCGACGAGCACTCCGGCGACGACGTCCGGAACGGCGCTGGCGAGCAGCAGCGCCACGGCTCCGGCATGTGCGCCCAGTGCGCAGGGAAGCACCCGCGCCTGCCCGAACCGGTCGACAAGGCGCCCGATTTGGGGCCCGGCGACGGCGTCCGCGACAGCGAAACCGCCGGTGACCAGACCCGCGGCGGCATACGACCCGGTGCGTGCGTGCACCAGCCAGACGATGCCGATCCCCGTCATGGCGATGCCCAGACGCCCGACAGCGGCGGGAAGGAAGAAGGCCGCGGCACCCGAAGTGCGCAGCAGGGTGCGGTAGTTCGCCGAAGCCGAAGGCACGACGCATCCCTTTCGCCGCCCAGCGGGACGCGCCACACGGGGTCGTCGGCGTCCGGATGTGCCGACCCGTGGCTGCGCCTGAAGCCGTCCAGTGGTGGCGTGGAGCGGGGACGCGCACCCCACGCCGACTCCGTCACCGGGCAGATGTCATGCGGTAGTTGATGACCTCCTTGAGCGTAGAGGAACGGTGCGCAGAAACGAATATGGGAGCAGTTGTTCCCCTGGACAGGTGATCGTCGCTCTAGAGTTTGCACAGCACACGGCGCTTGAGACCAACGTTGCTTACGGGGCGCAACAATCGAGCTGCAGACCGTAGTGAACACATCGCGATGCACGTGCACCTCCCACACACATGCAGCACGGCTAGGAGAGCGCACCACCACGAACCTCATCACAGATGTCCTCGCCCACTTCGTCGGCTGGCTGGTCTAACGGCGTCGGACGCCGAAGGCGCCGTCTCCCCTGGCCCCACGGGGAGGCGGCGCCGCGTTTTCGGGCCCTCGGACCTACACCCCTGCGGCCTTCCGCATCGCCCCGCCCAACTCCCCTCGCAGTCACAAGAATTCGGCTGTCGCGCAGCCTGGCGACGTCTCCGCCCGGTTCGAGGGCGGTGCTGCCGACGACGACCGTGGGGACGAGGACCAGTAAGAGCTCGGAGTTTCGCTCGCGTGAAGAAGGCGCGGGCCGGATGACAAGCAGTTTTCGCCTCTTCGAGCTGGTCGTCTCCGCGGGGCCCCGGATCTGTTCCAGCGACCGTGGACGTCCCACGCCTCGTTGCCTGGGGCTGGTTCCTTGGTGCGGTACCTCTTGCCCGCGTCGTCGGCCGACGCGGGCAAGAGGTTCAGTCGGCGGGATGGGTGATGCGGCGTTCGAGGTGGATCTCGGTGAAGACGGCGACTTTGGCGCGCAGGGCCCAGGGGTCGAAGGGCTTGCTGATGTAGTCGACCGCACCGGCCGCGTACCCGCGGGCGGTGTGCTCGGGGTCTATGCCCATCGCGGTGAGGAAGATGATGGGAACGTCCCGGTTGCGGGGGCGTCGCTTGATGTGGGCGGCGGTCTCGTAGCCGTCCATTTCTGGCATCTGGACGTCCATGATGATGACGGCGAAGTTGTCGTGGTGGAGCAGTGCCTTGAGAGCGTCTCGGCCGGAGGTGACGGTGACGAGTTCCTGGTCGAGTGTCCCCAGTACGGCTGTCATGGCGAGCAGGTTGTCGGGCTTGTCGTCCACGACAAGGACCTTGGGCATGGGCTGCGGCTGCTGCAGAGGCAGCGGCGCCGGCCTTTCAACGGCTTCGAGTTGACGCTCCAGCAGGTCGCAGCGCGCCTCGGCGTCCGCCCGCCGCTCCTGCGCCTCTTGGAGTTCGTCGCCCAGCCGCTTCACTTCCTGCCTCAGGACGTCGCGCTCCCCGAGCAGTTCCGAGACGTCGGGGTGTGCGGCTGCCAGCTGGCCGGCGCGTTCACGCTCGGCGGTGAGCGTCGCCTCCATGTGGTTGAGGCGTACTTCCAGGTCGGCGATGCGGTGCTTGCGGTCCAGCAGGGCGTCTCCCAGTACGTCACCGCGGACGGTGGAGCGGCGCGAGACGTGGTCCGCGTCGGCGAGCTGCTGCTCGATGATCTGGGCTGCGTGCTTCGGGGAGGAGTTGGCGTCGAACGCCGATCCGTAGAGCCCGCGCACGAACTCGATGGTCTCGGGGGTGACGGTGGTGCCGCGGTGCTCGGCGAGATCCGTCAGCATGTCCATGATCACCGGCCAGGGAGGTAAGCGGGTCCCGTTCAGGTATCGGGAGAACGTTCCGGGGTCACGCCGGCGTCTGGCCGCATACCGGCGAACCGACACCTCCAGCCCCTCGAACAGCTCCCGCAGTACCTCGGCGAGCGCCCGTGACTCCTTCGTCAGGTCCTGCCCCAGGGGGCGCAGCTCACCCATGGTCGTGTCCCTTCCCGCACACTTCTCCGGTTCCTGCGGTGATCAGGCGGTCGAAGAACGGAGTCGCCAGCCCGGTGACGGCCAGCCCGGCGAGCACGCCGCGCGCGGTGCCTTCCTCTGCCAGCCAGGTCAGTCCCCCTGCTGCCGCGCCGCTGAGCGCGGCGAGCAGGAAGACCAGGGCTGTTCTCAGCGGCAGCAACGGTCGGTCCACACGAATCCCCATTCGTCTGCCCGTGCCCGACGGCACGGGAGGGCGCTCCCGCCCGGCAGACCGCCAGGAGGGGTGACACACAGCATGGAGCGTCGTGCGGGCGTTGCAGTACGTCATCAAGACGACAGGTAACGAAATCCGCTGTTGCGCCGGCCCTGCCGCGCCCCGGCCCTCCCGTTCGGGCAGATCAGATCGCTGACCCCGCAGGGCGTTGCCAATGTGTTGCCGTGCAACGTTGGCAACGCGGAGCAGGCACAGCGGCAACACCAGCACCTTCCGGCACAGGCATAGACACGGGCCCGGTACGACACCGCCCGGGCCTCCGGGCAGAGAATCGGCTGCCACCTGCTGCAAGCCTGCGTGATCACGCTCACCCGGCACTTCCCGCCGCGCCTTCCCCTGGTCCGGGGCCACAGAGCGGCCGACGCAGTCTCTGGTTGCCGTGCCTGCTCGGCGCGGGCCCGTAACCCGGCGTGGACGGCATCGGCCTGCCGCGGCGTTCGGCCCGCGCGTCCTGGATCGGTGCTGGGTCATCTCCGTAGCGGAGCGGCCGACGGGAACGCGTGCTCGCACCACGCGTGGCTGCCGCTCCGCCGTCTCCGCGCAGGGCGACGAGGTAGGGCGCGTTGACCGCCCTCCAGCGCGCCTGGGCGGACTCGACGAGCTGAAGACCATGGCAAGCACGGCAGCCACGCTGCCAGCGGCCTGGTGACCTTGGTCCTCAGGCACACCGTCGCGAAGGTCGATTCGATGGGATTCGTGTACGAGGCGGAGTTCGACGATGACTCAGACCACCCAAAGCGTGTGGGGGAACTCCTGCCGGGTGCAGGCCTCGATCCGGCCATGGGCATTCGCTCCAGCCGATGTCTGGTGCCGATCTCGCCGGTCAGCGGCCCGCATGACACGGTTGTCACTATGCTGCGGGTGCAGGGACCGGCCCACGGAGGGGATTTCGGGAAGGATGCAGGATCCGGGCCATCTTCCGGCGCCAGACGACACGGGCTCGGCAACCGAAGAGCGTTACGCCTACCAGGCGCAGGCCGCACTCCGTGCGGTGATGGAGATGCTGGCAGGTGGCGAAGTGCTCCATGTGACGTGCGAGCATTTCGAGGATGTCCTGGTCGCCCGGTCCTGCAGCACGGTGCCGGGCGGGGTAACACTGTGGGATTTCCAGCAGGTCAAGTCTCGGGAGACACAGGGTAGTTGGACCTTGTCCCGGGTGCTCAGGAGTAAGGCTCTGGCAAGCCTTCTGCGTACCCATCGGGCCTTGAAAGAACATCAGGACCTGACGTACCTCCTGACGGTCGGAGTGGAAGGCCCATTGAGCTCCGACACTGATGTGCGCGCCGTCGCGCAGGGGCGGGGAGGAAGCACCGCGGAGCGGCTCTACAAGATCGCCAAACATCTCGATGCAGACCCTGGCGAGACAGCGGAGTTCCTGCGGCTGGTACGCATCGAGGAACTTCCGGACCGTTACGAGCTGGAGCGCCGCAACCGCGATGTGCTCTTCGAATTGGCTCCTCATCTACGGGTGGGAGAAGTCGAGGCCCTGCACGCGGATCTCCTCAGCCGAGTCACACTCGCGATGCGTGGGCGCCTGGGACCGCGTTGGCAGGCGCTGGTGACACAGCTCGATGTACCGGAGACGATCCTGCGTAAACGTCTGACGCCGCAGAAGCTCCGTGACGTTGCGCTGCGTCTGACCCGCCCCGATCTGGCCGACTATGTGCGCGCGAGCCGGCTTGCAGTACAAGCACATCCCTATCCCGAGGTCGGGTCACCGGGCATGCCGTCGCTGAGTTCCGTCTACGTGCCTCAGCGCCTGTACCGGGTCATGTTCGAGAGCGGGCAACCGAGGAGCAGTCCGGCAGATCAGTCTCCCGGTGATGCCGCAGACGCCTCAGCGTTCCTGGGGCGCGCACTCGTGTGCCTGGTGCTTGCCGGCCCGGGCGGCGGGAAGTCCAGCCTCCTGCGTGCTGTGCAAGCCGACTCGGCCGAGCGCTGGCTGGCCTGCGAGGACCAAGGTCCGCTCGGGGTAACGGTGCCTGCCACGGCTCTGCTCGGTTCTCCTCTGCCGGGTGCTCTGGCAGCGGCGGCAACCACACAGCTGGCCGCTTTCGCTCTGCAGCGGACGCTGTCCGACGAACTTTTTCTCAGTAGGCCTGCCCAGGGCGCCTGCTGGCTCGTGCTGGTCGATGGACTCGATGAGATCACCGACCGGGATGACAGGCAGAACCTCCTGCGCACCCTCGCGAACTTCGCCGCTGAGCCCGACCCGCTGTACCGGTTCGTGGTGGCCACCCGGCCGCTTCCCGAGAAGGATCTCGGCATCCTGGGCAATGACGTACCGCGCTACCAGTTGATGCCCTTCTCCCGTAGCGAACTGTTCAGCGCAGCCCAACGCATCCTGGACGGCTGGGGTGTACCCGACTCCGGGGACGCGGCAGGCCGGTTCGTCCGAGTGCTGGACGACGCGTACGTCACCGAGTTCGCCCGCAATCCGCTCATGATGACGATGTTGTGCCAGCTCTATGCCGCAGATCCCGGGCAGTCCCTGCCCGCCACGCGCGGGGCTCTTTACGCGAAGTTCACCGACTTGCTCCACCGCCATATGAGTGGCAGGGGCCAGTCAGGCGTCCGGAGCCAGGCAGAAGCCGCCATGGCGCGCTTCGGTCCCACCGCCTTGTCGCGGGCCCATGACCTGCTCGATCAACTGCCGGACACGATCGACAGCCTGGCGTCCGGCCTTCTCAGCGGCAGCGAAGCATCCTGGGTCAGCGCGCTGGCCGACCAGGACAGCGCCCGGCGCCCCCGCGCCGTTCCGGAGGACGACTGGAAGGATTTCCTGGCCTCGGTCCTTCGTCGCAGCGGGCTGCTCACCCGCTCCGGACATGGTTTCTCCTTCCTCCACCAGACTCTTCAGGAGTACTGCGCTGCACGCCACATCGCACGCGACCCCTCCTCCCATGCTGCAGAACTCGACCGGCTGCTCGCCCCCTGGAGGGAGAATGCGGGAAACCCGTGGGGAGCGCCGTTGGACACCGCCTCCTACATCGGGTTCCTCATCGACCCCGGGACCGCCTCGCCGACCGATCCCACCGCCTCTCTCAGGGCCCTGGCGGTGCCTGGCAACATCCGTGGGTGCCTTCTGATCGCCACCCAGTTGTCCCTGGGCACCCTGCTCGCCGACAAGCGGAAACCACTGGTCCGGGCGGCCTCGCAGGCCATGGCAGCAGCGAGCGCAGATCCCGACAGCGAGGCCACTGCACGCGTCTGGGCGGCGAATGTGTTGGCGGAACTGGACCTCCAAGAGGGCACCATCGCGCTTGAGACACTGGTGGACGATCGGCTCCTGGACGAGGAATTCAATGAGGACCCGCACAGTCCGGATTTCAGCGACCGTCTTCTCGCCGCCAGATCTTTGCTGGAGCTGCACCCGCAGCGGGGGAAAGATGCCTGCCACCGGCTCGTCCACGACCTGTACCTGTACGACTCCGTCCGGGTACGAGCCGCTGAAGTACTCCTGGCTGTTGGGGACGAACGCGCCTGTCCCGCCTTGGAGTACCTCGCCGAAGCGGACATCCATTTCGACGACCGCCTCGGCGCAGCGAACCGGCTCGCGCCCCTGGATCCCGAGGCGGCAGTTCGCGTGCTGCACAAACTGATCGAGGACTACCGGGGCGACCCGGACTGGCTCGACTGGTGCAAGACCGCCGCCCAGGCACTGACCGATCTGGGCGACCCGCGCGGCCGGCAGATCATCGGCGAACTGTCAGTCGGCCTCTGATACCCGCACCGAGGACAGGTGCAGCTGTACACGACGGACGCCGCAGGGCAGTCCGATGGCCGGGCCCACTCTCCCGGCTGCCAGCACCAGGGCCGTGACCGTGGCGTCACCCGGTACTACGACCTGGTGGCCGTCGAACAGATGCTGGGTGCCGAGCGGATTGACCCGTGCAGCAAGCGCGGCGACTACGCTACCCGCCGCCTGCGCTCCCTGGAGAGAATATTCGCGCAGCCCTCAGACAGCCCGCGTCTCGGGTGAATCTCAAGGGATCCTGTGGCCTTCTGAGACTGCTGGTACCAGGACTGTCCGGATCCGTATTGCCTGCCGCTTCGGGGCGGTGGTCGTTGTGCTATTGGTCTGGCTGTCCGTTGTCTGTGGCGTGCCTCAGGCAGTACGACTTGATGCCAGGGAGGCGTCATGGCAAAGGAGTTGCGGGTCCTTCACTTTGACACCAACGGGGTCCGCCGGACCTTGCCAGCGGACCGGCTGGCAGGGGTGGCGCTGGCGGAGCGGGGCGAGGTGTGGAAGCCATCGCGGCATCCCTCACAGCGCAGCATCGTGACCTGGTGGTGGGCGGCGACCAACAGACGGCTTGTGGGCTGCCGTTCGCTGGATCGGCTGTCGACTGCGATGCTGCTGGACTTCCATCCCGGTGTGGTCGATTTCGGTGCTTGGTCGGCGCAGTTGGTCTGGCGGGAGCGGGGGCGTGACAGGTTTCTGGTGCCGGACTTCTTCGTGCGCACCGTTTCCGGGTCGACGGTGATGGTGGTCGCCCGGCCGGTGAAGGGGCCGGGCGAGCGGTTCGAGCGGCAGATGTCTGTGTGTCGCGAGGCGTGCAGGCAGGCGGGCTGGCAGCTGGCGACGCCGCAGTTGCCGAACCGGACAGCGCTGGCGAATCTGCGGTGGGTGTCGCGGCGGCGGCATCCGCGCTTCAGTCACGCGGACGTGGAGTCCGCGCTGGCCGGCGCGTTCGCAGAGCCGCAGCCGCTGGCGGAGGGTGTCACGGGATGCGGGGTGCCGCGCTCGCTGGCCTTGCCCCGCCTGTATCACATGCTGTGGAAGCGGCGTCTGGGCGTGGACTGGGCTGTGCCCCTGAGTCCTGGATCACTGGTGGGGCCGATAAGTGCGGGCAGGCCGGAGGCGATGGACCGCCCGTTCGCGGCGGAGCAGCCGTGAACGGGGCGGGGCCATTCCCTGCGGCGGAGCGGGCGTCGCTGAAGGTGCGCAGCGCACCGCGCGGGGTGTTGGCGCGCGGGGACGAGGTGCGGTGGCGAGGCGGCCGGTATCTGGTGGCCGGTCTCGACGGGATGACGGTGGTGCTGGACCCGGTGGGCGGCGGCGGGGTGCCGGCCGGCGTACTGCTGTCGGTGCTGGCGGCGGCGGACGACTTCGCTGTCCTTGATGCGGCCGGGCATCCCTTGGTCCAGTCGGAGATGCCTGACTTCGCGGAACTGGAGGGTGTGCCGATCAGTGCCGCGGAGGCGGCTCGGCGGTGGCAGCGCGCAGTGATCGAGGTTGACACCGGGCTGCCACTTGGGGCGGCGCCGGGTGCGCGGCCGCGGCCGGCATTCGATCCGGCGGCGACGACGTTCATTCAGCGGTACCAGGCCAAGGCGGCCGAGATGAGCGCGGTGCTGGGCAAGCCGGTGTCCTGGCAGACGGTGCAGGCCAAGCGGCTCGCCTACTGTAAGCGGCGCAGCGTGGTTGATCTCCTGGACGGGCGGAGCACGAAGCGGCGGCGGCTGTACGGGGCGACCGACGCGCTCGTGATGGAGCAGCTTCTGGTGCTGGTCGACCGCCAGCGCCGGCGGGTGGACGCGCCGTCGGACGCGCGGAAGCTGTTCAAGTCGCTGCGGCGGGTGATGCGTGCTGCGCACGGGGAGAACGTCAAGGTCCCGAAGGAGCCGACCCTGTACAAGCTGCTGGGACGGCTGGGCATCGATCCCAGGGACTGGGACTCTTCCCGTGGTGCGCATGTGGCGGGAGCTCGGGTGCGAGCGCCGTTCTCGGTGACGAAGGCGACCATGCCGGGTGAGCTGGTCCAGATCGACTCGACCGATCTGGATGTGTGGGTACTGGGGGACGACGGCCAGCCCGCCAGGGTTGAGCTGACACTCGCGATCTGTGTAGCGACACGCAGCATCATCGCCGCGGTGCTGCGGCCCAAGCAGCCGGGCCGGCGGGGCAGGCGGCGAACGGCCGGCCAGGGCGGCCTGGTGTCGGCGCCACGCGCAAAGGGGCGGGCGACGAAGGCGGTGGACGCCTGCGAGTTGCTGGCGCAGGCTCTGGTCCCGGCGCCGATGCGGCCCGGGTACGACACGGCCGTCCACGCCAGCTTCTCGGATCTGCCGTATGAGGAGCTGGTCGCTGTCGACTCCCGGTTCGCGCATGCTGCGGCCCGACCGGTGATCATTCCCGACCTGGTCGTCATCGACCACGGCACGGTGTTCGCCGGGCGGACGTTCTTCGACGCTTGTGAGTACCTGGGTATCTCGGTGCGGCCGGCCCGCAAGCGCACCGGCCAGGACAAGGCGGTTGTCGAGCGGAGTTTCGGGTCGGTCAAGTCGAAGTTCAGTCAGCACGTGAACAGTTACACCGGCCGGGATCCGGTGCGGGTACGGCGGACCGTGGACGGCGAGCAGTTGTGGACTCTTGCCGAACTCGATGCCCTGCTCCAGCAGTGGATCGCCCTGGAGTGGCAGAACACGCCTCACCCGGAGCTTGCCGACCCCTACGACGCCTATCTGCCCCATTTGACGCCGAACCAGATGTACGCGGCGTGTGTGGCAGTGGAGGGTTACCTGCCGGTCCCGCTGACCCGCGAGGACTATCTGCGGCTGCTGCCGACGGCGTGGGTCGGGGTGAGCGAGCAGGGCATCCGGCTGCACCAGCGCACCTACGACCATCCCTCCCGGGATCCGCATCAGGGGCTGAACCCCTACCGGCGCACGCGCTCGGACCTGCGCGGTAAGAGGAAGGGCCGTTGGGAGGTCCGGTACACCCCCAACGACCTGTCCCGGGTGTGGCTGCGCGATCACAACACCAACCGGTGGGTGGAGGCCACATGGGTGCACAGCCATGTGGTCGGGGCGCCGTTTACACAGTTCCTGTGGGACATCGCCGTCTCTCAGCATCTGGAGCGCGGTCGGCGCATCGAGGACGAGGAGGCGATCGCCCACGCTCTCGCCGAGTTGCTGGAGCGGGCCGAGCGGGGGCCCGAGCAGGCTCGGCGGGTGCTGGTGCCGGACGGCTACACGCCTCTGCCCGAACCGGCTCCGCAGCGGGAGTTCGACCCGTACGCGGGGCGCGGTCCTATCGACTGGTCGAAGGTTCCCGAGGTCGTCGCGGACCCGGACAGCGATCCTCTCGGTCTGGACGACACCGGTCTGTACGGCGGGCCGAAAGGGGATGAGGGGCCGGAGATCGACTGGGAGCAGGCTGCGATGGCGCCAGATCCCGCACTCGACGCCTGGGCACGTGCCGGCGGGGCGGAAGGCAAGGAGGAGAGTCTCAAAGAGCGCTACCAGCAGATCTTCGCCGAGTTTGATCAGGCTCAGGACGCCCCCTCCGACGACGCCCCGTGAGGTGGCGGAAGGGGTCGCACTGACAGAGAGGAGAACACCGTGAAAATGGAGCTGACGGTCGAGGAGGAACGGCTGCTGCGCGATACGAGCGCGGCCGGGCCGTTGCTGCTGGCGCCGCCGACACCGTCGTGGCCGCAGGACTGTCATGCGTGGAAGGCACTCGCCCAGTCGTCGTTGCACGCCCCGAAGCTGGAGGACAGCGCCCCGGAAGGGTCAAAGGTCGGCAGTCTGGACCCGCGGCTGCTGTTCCACGGACACCTGCGCACGGTCAGCACCCCTGCGATTGCCAAGGCGAAGCGACTGGTGGCCGAGCAGATCATGGCCAACCAGCAGCGTCGGCACGGCAAGGCCGGGGTCATCCTGGACGGGCCGCGCGGGACGGGTAAGAGCACGCTGCTGCAGGCGATCGGAGTGCACTGGGAGCGGCGGCTGTCATCGCTGTACGGGCCGGACGAGAATCGGATCCCGGTCATCGTGTTGAGCGTGCCCCCGCCGACACGCGGCAGCATGCGCAACTGGCCAGGCACGTTCGCACGGTTCCTGGGGCAGGAGCGGGAGAGCGGGGACCCCACCGAGTCGGTGATCCGGGCCATGCGCAACGCGCGGACGCTTCTGGTCCTCATCGACGGCATCGAGCGGTTGCGTACCGCTGCGGACGCGGAGCTGGCCTTCCAGTACCTGGACGTGATCAGCGAGGAGACCGGGGCAACGTTCGTCTACTGCGGGCGTGGTGCCCAGTTCATCGTCGACCCGCTCACGCGGGACAACGACACCAAGCTCGATGATATGGAGCAGTTGCGGGGCGACCACATGGTGCTGCGTACGAGCCGGATGGGGTTCAGCCCCGAGGAGTCGATCGTCTTCGCGCGGGTCATCGACCTGTTCGATGCGGAGCTGGTGCTGTATCGGCACCAGAAGCATGATCTGCGGGAGGTGGCCGAGTATCTGCATAAGCGCAGCCGCGGCTACATGCGGTCGCTGTCCCAGTTGATCTGCCAGGGCGCGCAGATCGCGATCCGCTCGGGCGAGGAGCGCATCACGCTGGAGGTGTTGGAGAGGGTGTCGCTCGGCCGTGTCGTGAATCTGTGACCGGCTGGCCAGGGCGGGTGCGGTGTGGCCCGGTGCCCTGCGGCCGGCGGCGTTATGCGGGCGGTGGGCCGGGGAGGTCTGCGGGCGCGGAGGGCGGGGCTCCAGACCATGCGCAGCGCTTCGAGGGCGCGGCGTTGTTCTGGGGTGAGGGCTTCTGGGTGCTTGCGGCACTGGTGGATCCACTGCCCCAGCGCGAAGGCGGGGGCGTCCGCGTTGCGGGGGGCGGGTTCCATGTGGCGGCGGGGAACGTCGAGGTGGCCTTCGCGGTCGAGGAACTCTGCGGCGTATGCGAGGCCGGCGTAGAAGGCGTGGCGTTCGGGGTCGTAGGCGCGGTGGAAGTTCATGATGTAGGCCATGGGTGGGATGCCCAGGCTGATCAGTAGTTCTTGTTGGCGGGGCTGGAGTTCGAAGAACTTCACCCGCTGGGCGAGGACCCAGTTCGCGGTGGCGTGGTTTCCTGGTCGCGGGGTGGTGGAGCGCATGGTGGGCGTCCAGCCGGTGGCGGTGATGAGCGCTCTGGCACGGATGTAGCAGCGGTTCCAGTGCGTGCCACGGCGCCAGTCCGGGGCGATCGCTTCGAGCGCCTGACGGTGCTCGGGCGATAGCCGTCCGGTCTTGGCTTTGTGGCGTTGGGCGGCCAGCCAGGAGCCGATCGGATGGCCACCCCTCTTCTCCTTGACGGGAACGCAGAGGTCGCCGAATTCGGCCGCCCAGGCTCGGGCGTGTTCGAGCATGGACTCAAACGTGCGGGTCGGCGTCGCCCACACCATGCCCAGTGCGTCCAGGGCGTGCTTGTGCTCGGCGGGCAGGCGGCCCAGGAGGTGGCGCAGCCGGAGGTTGGTCACGCACTCGCCCAGGGCGAAGCCGTCGGGGTCGGTGTAGCGGGCGGGGACGTCGAGGTGTCCGAAGGAGTTGCGGTAGCGGTGGGCGGATGTGTGGGATTCCTCCCAGGTGCCGGTGGCCGGCACGGTGATCTCCAGGCCGAGTGCGCGGGCGAGTTGCGCGGCTCGTTCAGGGCGGGCGTAGTAGGTGGCGCGGGCGGGGGCTGTGCGGCTTTCCCTGCGGGCCGGCAGATCGATGTGGTCCATGAAGGAGTTGTCGTGGGCGCGCAGGGCCCGCAGGAGGGTGAGGAGGTTCCCGAAGGCGGAGTCTTTCAGCAGGCCGTTGGTGTCCAGGCCGTGGCGAAGGTAGATGGGGATGACCAGGGTGGTTTTCTTGCCCGCGCCGGGTGGTTGGCGCAGGCCGCGGCCGATGGCCTGGATGGCGTCGATGACGCTGTAGCGGGGAGCGGCGAAGACGACGGAGTCGACGTCGGGCATGTCGACTCCCTCGTTCAGGACCCGCACGTTGGACAGCACCGCACACGCGCGGTCGGGGTCGGGGTCGGCGAAGTCCTCCAGCAGGTCCCGGCGCCGGTCGCCGGGCTGTTCGCCATGGATGACCCGGGACCACAGGCCCCCGATACCCAGCTGCTCGCCGGCTTCCTGCGCGGTGGTCGGCAGGGACTCGGCGAAGGCTTCCGCGAGAACGATGCGGTTGTGGAAGACCAGGGTGCGGCGCAGCCCGTGTTCTACGATCGCGCGCAGGACCGCGACCTGGATCGCGCCGTTGCGTACGCCGTCGTGGTGGGCGGTGTTGGCGGGGCGGCGGTCGGCGAGGATGCCGTGCAGGTCGGCGTCGTCTACGACGGGCATCACGACCTGGTAGTCGGCGAGGAGGCCCCGCTCGATGGCCTCGGCCATGCCCAGCTCGAACACGGTCGGGCCGAAGATCTCACGGTGGTCCATGGTGGCGAGGGGGGCGCGCTCCATGAGCGGGTGAAGCTCGGTGGGGGCCGACGCGGCCCAGACCCGGGGCGTGGCGGTCATGTAGATGCGGGTCTTGGCGGGGACTGCGGCGTCGTCGTGGATGGTGCCCCAGCCGTCGCCGAACGCGGAGCAGGTGCGGTGGGCCTCGTCGATGATCACGAGGTCCCAGGGCGGCAGACTGTGCAGCTCGTGGGCGGCGCGGATGTGGTGCAGGGAGCCGTAGGTCGAGAACACGGTGACGGGGCCGGTCGTGCGGGCGGCCCGGGCAATGGTCTGCGGGCCACGGCGGCACAGCACCGCCTCCGCTCGGTCCAGGCCGCTCTCGGTCTGGCTGAGGGAGCAGACCGCGAGTGCCGGCCCGGTCCGGCCTGCCTCACGCCAGCGCCGGACGGTCTGGGTCACCAGAGCTTTGGTCGGCGTCAGCACCAGCACGGTGCCCTGCGGTGCCAGGCGCTGCGCGGCCTGTTGGGCGACCAGCGTCTTGCCCGTACCGCACGCCGAGACGACCGTCATGCGTTTCTCACCGGCTGCCGCCGCGGCCTGGATTGCGGCCAAAGCCGCGACCTGGTGCTCCCGCAATTCCATGGCGGCTCCGTCCCCTCCTCGGGGCGGCGCCCCTGCATCGGATCGCGCGGAAATGTACTGGCCGACTGGAGCGGCATCGGAGATTTTCGGCCAAAGACACGGCCCGCGCCAGCGGGAGCAGAACCGTCGGTCCACGCGGATGGACGGCCGTCGGACGTATGCGGGCTTGCCCGTCCCGGCGTGAGAAGCGGATGCCGTGCCGGGGAAAGCGTCACCCTGGTACAGGGGTGGCAGTGAAAGGGGTACGTGAGAGTGGTTCGTGCGGGAGGCGCTGCGGCTGGCCGGCCGCGGCGGAAGAAGCCCTGGCGTCCAGCACAGCGGCTGGGGCTGTCGGTGCGGTTCATCGGCGGGGAGTCGACCGGCTCCTACATCCGGCGTCTGGCAGATGTCAACGGGATCCCTGACCGGGAGTTCTGGCCCATGTTCGGCACGCCGCTGCGCAAGGACGGCATACCGGATGATCCGCGCTACCGCGAGGGCTATCTCAATGCGGCCGCGCTGGACCGGCTCGCCGTGATGACGGGCCGCACGGTCGGCGAACTGCGGTCCGCTCTGCCGAACCTGCGCACGAATCGGCTGCTGACCGCGGCGGGCGGACCTGCGTGGGACTGGCCCTGGGACACCCGCGGCTGTTTTCTGGTGAGGATGTGCGAGGTGTGCGCCCGTATCAAGGGCACGGCGTGGGATTCCTATCTGGCCGCCGACGCGACGTGGCAGGTCTGCGCCGCGCACGGGCGGTGGCTGGACAACCGGCGCGAGCCCGGAACCACGGCCATCGCGCTGTCAGCCGTGCCCGAGGTCGCGGACGCCCACCGTCTGCGGGTGCTGTTGGAGCGCCGGTTGGGCGCGGGCGGGCGGGCCATGTTTGCTGACGCCTACGCCATCGCGTCGTGCTGGTGGAACGTCCCCGTGTTCAACGCTCCGGCGTGGCGCACCCGCAGGCGGGCACTGGGCAGCGCGGGCCGGGACGAGCTGCGCGTCGCGCCGCTCGTGTTCTACCCGGAGGCCGTACACCTCGCGTACTGTCTGGCCGCGCGGGAGCGGCAGTGCCAGCGCGGCGCCCTGACCGAGGAAGCGGACCGGGCGTGGCTGGAGAAGGTGGCGGTGCTGCTGAAGGAGTGGGGCATCCCGGTGGACGGCCTGGCCGTGGTCGAGGAGTGGATGGTGCGTCATCCCCCGGCGTCTCCGGCGCCTGTGGGCCGGGCCGGGCTTGAGGAGGGGGAGGACGACGTGGAGCGGCCTGCCCGCGGCCGCTACCGGCGTCTGCCCTTGCCTGCCCCGCACACCGGCCTGGTATTGGGTGCGAAGTCGACGTTCGTGGACCGCTCCTGTCTGCACTGGCGGCTGGGCGACCTGATCACCACTCAGCTGCAGCCGGCGGCACGCGGCTGGTCTTTGGGCGGCCGTGCGTGAGCACTCCCCGCGTCCGCCCGGAAGGGTGGTTCACTGCGGGACTTCGACGAAGCCGTAGTAACCGAGCACGTCACGCAGATGCTCGTGGGTCACGCGGTGCAGACGGACGGCCCAGCTGCGGGCGGTTTCCTCGTCGGGCAGTCCGCCGATCGAGAAATGGACGGGCCCGGTGCTCCCCCACGCCGCCTCGCCCGTGCGGACTGCTTTGCCGATCATCGTTAGCAGCTCGAAGGCCGTTTCGCCGTGCACCACGACCTGAGCTGTACTGAGATTCGTGGAGTCCCTGATGCCAGGGTTACGATCCTGGCGAAGGAGAACCACATCAGTGCCAGCACCACGGAAATACCCCG